>LUZH01000049.1 GCA_001602885.1 Bacteroidales bacterium Bact_16
CGCGGCGCCGCAGGCGCCCCGGCGGCCTGCCGCCCGCCCGGCGGCGCCCGCCCCCGCCCCCGCCCCTGCGGCAGCGCCGTCGGAGCCCGCTCCCGCGGCTTCCGACGCCCCCGAAGCGTCCGTTCCGGACCTGCCGGAACAGCCGCAGGCCCAGCCGGAACGGCCGCAGGAGCAAGCGCCGGAGGAGGTTGAAGAATCCTTCTCCCAGGAGCTCGTGGCAGAATTCTACCGCACCCACACGATGACCCCGCAACCCGCCGGGATGAAGATCGGCACGGCGTCGGGGATTGTCGGCGGAGGTGGCCTCCTGGCCGCGCTCGCCGCCACGCCGAAGGGTCCGGACGGCCGCGAGATGACCCCGCCGAAGGACGGAAAGTTTATGTCAGACTATCCCGTTTCCGGCCACTGGGTCGAGAGCATCCGCTCCGTCGACGATCATTTCCCGCTGAAGGCGGGGCTGTCGCTGCGCATCCCCGTGGCAGAGCGCCTGTCCGTCACGACGGGGCTCGAATATACCCTCTACACCTCTGTGATCGAGTTCGCCCGGTCGGGTGAAAAACGCCAGTATGCGCATTATCTGGGCGTCCCCGTGCGCCTGGACTTCTCCCTGGCGTCCAGCCGCCGGCTCGACCTCTATCTGGGCGCCGGCTTTGCGGTGGATTATTGCCTGGGCGCCACGCTGGACGGCGAGCCGCTCCGCAAGGACGGCTTCTCCTTCTCCCTGGTGGGCGCCAGCGGTATCCAGTTCAACCTGACCCCCCGGCTGGGACTCTACCTGGAGCCCGAACTGAGCTGGACGGCCCCGGCGCCGGCCCGGAACCTGATTACCTACCGGACCGGGCATCCGCTGACGTTCTCGCTGGCCACCGGCCTGCGCATCACCCTTGGAAACAATAAACAATCATTCTAATAACGCTTTGAAAATGAAACACTTCATCATTTCGGTCGCCCTGGCGGCCCTCACCCTCGGCAGCACCTCCTGCGAGAAACTCTCGGACCAGCCCGGCAACAACCCCTACAAGGCGCTCGAGCTGACTTCCAAATCCGCCGAGTTCGCCCGGCAGGGCAATGACTTCGCGTTCCACTACCTCGACCGCATCAACGCCTCGACCACCGACGACTACGTGGTCTCTCCGCTCAGCATGCAGTTCCTGCTGGGCATGCTCCTGGAAGGCGCGAACGGCCAGACGGCAGACGAGATCTGCTCCGTCCTGGGCTATGGCGCCGGCGAGAAGGAAGCCGTCAACGAATACTGCCTCTCAATGCTTCAGCAGCTGCCCGGGCTGGACAAGAAGACGAAACTGTCCATCGCCGACGCTATCGTGGTCAACCAGCGGTTCAAGCTTCTCGACAGCTATAAGGAGACGGTCGGGCACTACTATCAGGCCGAGGTGTCCAATCTGGATTTCAACGACACCGCCGGTACCCTGAAGAAGATCAACAAATGGTGCTCCGACCACACGCAGGGGATGATCCAGAAGGTGCTCAAACAGGTCAATCCCGGTGCGGTGGTGTACCTGCTCAACGCGCTGTACTTCAAGAGCGAGTGGAGCCAGAAGTTCCCGAAGGGGAATACCGCCCGCGAGCCGTTCACGATGGATTCTGGCGCCAAGTCCCAGGTTCCGATGATGAAGATCGAGGACGACTTCTACTATCAGGACAACGACCTCTTCCGCGCCGTCAGCCTGCCGTACGGCAACGGTGCTTTCTCGATGACCGTCATCCTGCCGGTCGAGGGCAAGACGCTCTCCGACGTGACCGCGCAGCTGGACGGGAAGTCCTGGGCGGACTTCGCCGCCAGCATGGTGCGCTGCGACGTGGATCTCTGGCTGCCGAAGTTCGAGACCCGGTTCCATGTCGACCTGAACGATATCCTCTCGGCCATGGGCATGCCCGCGGCATTCAACCCGCTGCTGGCGGACTTCTCGTCGCTGGCCCACGGAGCGCTGTGCCTGAGTTTCGTCCAGCAGGACGCCGTCATCAAGGTGGATGAGGAAGGCACCGAAGCCGCAGCCGTGTCCGTTGCCGGCATGACCCTCGCGGCCGGTCCCGGCCAGTACATCGTCTTCCACGCCGACCGGCCGTTCCTCTACCTGATCTCCGAAAAGAGCTCCGGTGCCGTGCTCTTCGCCGGCCGCTATTCCGGAAAATAAAGCTTTGACGGCCTTTGGCTGCATTCTCGGCATACTATTTGAAATCTGTGCGGGAAAAATGATACAGCTATGAAGAAGGTTATTTTTCTCCTTGCCTTCCTCTTTGTCGCAGGAAGCATCTTTGCCCAGGGTAATTATGGTTGGCCCGAATACGGCAACCGCGACGAGATCTCTGTCGAGAATGACGGGCAGAACAAGAGTATTACGATCGACAAGAATTACTATCGCTGGCGTTCGTTGGACCGCGAGGTCGGCTTGAACTTGTATGGCAGCCGCTATCGCAAGGCATCGTCCAACAAGGGCTGGGGTATGACGCTTTCTTGCCTGGTGGCTCCCGTGCTGCTGGTCGGATCGCTCGCCGCGGTGGATAGCGAAGTCCCGGGGGTTGCGGTCGTCGGAGGCCTGGCACTGGCCGGAACCCTCTACGGCGGCATCACGCTCTGGAGCAAAGGCCAGCGCGAGCTGGACGCGATGCTGGACGACTATGCCGCGAAATACGCCCCCAGACCTCGCACGGCCTCTCTCTCCGTCGGCCCGACGAGAAACGGCATGGGCCTGGCCCTGAACTTCTGATCTGGCCATCCGATAAAAAAGCGTCCGGGAACTCCGGACGCTTTTTTCGTATCCTGCCGGGCGGGCCGCCTAGAACGCCCAGCCGAATTTCAGGCCGAAGTGCATATAGCTGGCAGATACGTCTCCGTAGAGGGAAGTCCACAGGGAGGTCGGCTTCCGGGTGTCCATCCGGACCCGCAGGCCGAGGTCGCCGCCGAGGTAGGGACCATCGTCCAATATGTCATAACCACCTGATACACCGATGAAAGGGGAGTAGAGCCGGTTGCTCGTCGAATAGCGGAGATTCGCGAAGACGGGCAGCTTCACGGCGCTGCCGTTCTCCGGATGGCGGACTTCGAAATCGTAGGCCGCGCCGACGCCGGCGCCCAGGAACAGGTTGCGGTTGAAATGATAGCCGGCCGTCGCCTTCATCTCCACCCCTTTCAGGAAACCGCCGGCGTCGAGGATGACGCCGAAGCCCCGCTGGGCGGGATTGTCGTAGGCATTGTTTCTCCAATAAGTATCAGACGCCAGGATTCCGTGGCCGGAAACGATGACCGGGATGCTGCAGAGCGCCGTGAGGACGCCTGCCGCGGCGATCGCGCCGCCCGTGACCAGGAAGATGGGGGAGACCATGTCCTCCCGGGTTTGCCCGTCTTCGGTAATCTGGGAACTATGGCTGAAGAAAGGGACGGCCAGCAAGGCGCCGCCCGCCACGGTGGCGATGCCGCCTGCAAGCAGGACCTTCTGGCCGTTGCGGATGACCCGCTGGCCCTCGATCAGGTTGCGTGTGTCGCGCCCGAGCGAGTCCACGGGTGCGTATTGCGCGTGCAGCTGCGTGGCAGCGCACAGCAAAAGTAAGAGTAGTCCGATTCGTTTCATATCGTTATGAAGACATGAGCAGGAGATACGATAAAAGACACGGAGGTATATTGTGTGCAATATGGAACAGGATGGACGCGTGGATGCCATATCCGACCCGGACATATCCATCGAACAATCCGCTCAATACTTTGGGAATCTGTGCGATGAATACAAGCAAGGCTTGCTGGAAGCCGGCGATGTTGCCGACATAATTGGAAAAATGGGAGAACCCGAAGATGATGGCGGAAGCATAGAACAGGACGACGAAGTTGGCATTGACAATGCGTTCCTTGATCATCAGCGAGACCCCGCCTCCCGCCAGAGCGATCAGTCCGCGCAAGACAAATCTTTCCGTGGTAGGGATAGAATCCGGCAGAAAAATGGACGCAAGAGTCCAGGAAAAACCGATGGCAGAGATGAGAATGTTCACCGTATTCCTTTTCATCCACAGCCGGAATGACAATTCTTCAACGACGGGGGCCAGGATAGCAGCGAGCCATACCGGAAAATCCGAGCCGTCGACTTTTAAACTTGGCGTAGGAATAAGGAGGGTGGCAATGCTCAGGATGAACAGTAGACAGAAGACCCAAAATACCGACCAGAATTTCTTGGGCGGCATCTTGAACTCCTCGTAGGGATGCTTGAGAAAAGCGATAAAGTCTTTCATTCGAAGTTGGCGATGGTTTTCGATAAAGGTAGCACTTTCCGATGAGTTTTCAAGCATTATTTGCTAATTTTGGATGTTGTTTCTCAGACTATGAAAGGAAATGATGGTTAGAAGGTTGATACTCATTGCACTGATCGCCGTAGCGGCGAGTTCGTGCTCGGTCCTGCGGGGCCTTCGGATGGATGGCCCGAACGGGCCGGGTCTTTACAGCTTCGAGAAGCGTGACCATGAGATGGTCGTGCGTGGCGAGCGGGCGTTTTCATTCCCGGAGGGCCGCCGGGCGGACTGGATCGACACCCTGCATTTTTATGCCGTGAAGGTGGGTGGCAAGCAGTATACGTTGCCGGAGGCGATGGAATTCAAGTCTTCGTCGCAGGGGGTGATGATCTTCCAGCACGACAGCCTGGTCTATGAGCGCTATATGGGCAGTATGACCCCGGACCGGCTGGCGACGGTGTTTTCCGTATCCAAGTCGATCACGTCGCTGCTCTGCGGGATCGCCGTCGATGAGGGGTATATCCGCAGCATCGACGACCCCGTCACGGACTATATTCCGGAGCTGCTGAAGAAGGATCCGCACTGGCAGCGGCTGACGGTCCGCCACTTGCTGGATATGCAGAGCGGCTTGGATTTCGACGATTCCTATTCGTTGAACCTGAAGAATTTCAAGCGGGTGAGAGCCATCGCGCGCCTGAACTACGGGCACGACGTGATGGGGCAGGTCCGCGGCTTGAAGTTCCGCTGCGAACCGGGCACGGAGTATTTCTACGAGAGCATGACCTCGCAGATCCTGGGCATCGTGATCGAGCGTGCGACGCAGCGGCCGTTCACCGAGTACCTCAGCGAGAAGGTCTGGAAGCCGCTGGAGATGGAATCGGATGCGGCGGTCAACGTGGACAAGCACGGCGTCCCGCAGTCCTTTGGCGGCATCTCGCTGACGATGAAGGACCTGGCGAAGATTGGCCGCCTGTATCTGCACGGCGGCGTGTGGAACGGACGACGGATTGTGAGCGAGGAGTGGATCCGGCTGTCTACGGCGTATGACACCGGCAACCACGGCTACCATTTCAACTGGTACAATACGGGCAGTTTCGGAATGCAGAAGCCTGCCCATCCCGGCTTCTATGCGCTGGGCATCAAGGCGCAGGTGCTGTATGTCAATCCCGACCGCGACCTGATCATGGTCCGGGTCGGACAGACCACAATGGAGCCGGCGTTCGTCCCCGAACTCTTCGAGGAGCTCGCCAATGTCTGGCCGGAATAATTGCCTGAATATGAAAGTATTTGTCGTCTATTGCCACCCTTCCGAGGATTCCTTCACGCGCCACGTGCGCGATGCCTTCATCCGGGGCATCGTGGACGCCGGGCACGAATATGTGCTCTCGGACCTGTATGCGATGGGGTTCCGGACGGACATGTCCGAACAGGAATATCTACGTGATGCGAACTATACGACCGAGCCGCCGCTCGCCGCCGACGTGCTGGCGGAGCAGGCGAAGGTCAATGCCGCGGATGCGGTCGCTTTTATCTATCCCGTCTTCTGGACGGAGGCGCCGGCGAAGCTCGTCGGCTGGTTCGACCGCGTCTGGACGTACGGATTCGCCTATGGCGAGCGGACGATGAAGACGCTCGACAAGGCGCTCTTCCTCGTCACGGCCGGCAACAAGATGGAGCGGCTGGTGCAGTTCGGCCTGCTGGACAGCATGAAGAAAGTGATGCTGGGCGACCGGCTCTTCAACCGTGTGCGGACGTCCGATTTCGTCGTCTTTGACGGGATGACGAAGAAGCTGGAATCCC
>LUZH01000050.1 GCA_001602885.1 Bacteroidales bacterium Bact_16
AACGCCGGCATCGACATGATCATGGATCCCTATGATCCGGAGTGCTGCAACGTGATCGTCGAGCTCGCGAAGGCGGGCGAGATCCCGATGTCGCGCCTCGATGACGCCGTGCGCCGCGTGCTGCGCCTCAAGGTCCGTCTCGGCCTGTTCGACCATCCGACCTGGGATGTGGAGTATCCGGATTTCGCTTCTCCCGCTTTCGCGGAGCAGTCCTATGCGGCTGCCGTGGAGTCGGAGGTCCTGCTGAAGAACAAGGGCGTCCTGCCGCTCAAGGGCAGCGAGCGCATCCTCGTCACGGGCCCGAATGCCAACAGCCTGCGCGCCCTGAACGGCGGCTGGTCCTATACCTGGCAGGGCGGCGCTGACGACTTCGCGCCGCAGTTCAACACCATCCTGGAGGCGCTCCAGAAGCGTTTCGGCAAGGTGACCTATGAGCCCGGCGTGCAGTATTATCCGTTCGGCTGGCAGTTCGAGGATCCGCGCGGCATCGACAAGGCCGTCGCGGCCGCCCGCAATGCGGACGTGATCGTGGCCTGCGTGGGCGAGAACAGCTATTGCGAGACGCCCGGCAACATGGACGACCTGAACCTGTCGCCCTATCAGAAGGAGCTGGTGCGCAAGCTGGCTGCGACGGGCAAGCCTGTCGTACTGGTGCTCAACGAGGGTCGGCCGCGCCTGATCGGCGACATCGAGCCGCTCGTGGCCGCCGTCGTGGACGTGATGCTCCCGTCCAACTATGGCGGCGACGCCCTCGCGGCCCTGCTCGCCGGCGACGAGAACTTCTCCGGCAAGCTGCCGTTCACCTACAGCAAGCACATCAACGCCCTGCACACCTACGACTACAAGGTGTCCGAGCATCGCGAGACGATGGAGGGTTCCTACAACTACGACGCCGTGATGGACGTCCAGTGGCCTTTCGGCTTCGGTCTGAGCTACACGGAGTTCGCGTATTCCAATCTCCGCCTGGAGGGCGCTGCCGAGTTTGCCGCGGGCGACGAGCTGAAGGTGTCCGTGGACGTGACCAATACCGGCAAGCGCGCCGGCAAGGAGGCCGTGCTGCTCTACAGCTCCGACCTCGTGGCGTCGCTGATTCCGGATGTGAAGCGCCTGCGCGGCTTCGAGAAGATCGCCCTGGAACCGGGCGAAACGAAGACCGTCAGCTTCACGATTCCGGCCAGCGAGCTGGCCTTCGTCGGTGCTGACGGCAAATGGCGGCTGGAGGAAGGCGACTTCCGCATCAGCTGCGGCGGCCTCGGCGTGATGGTGCACTGCACCCGGACCAAGGTCTGGGACACGCCGAACATCTAGTTTTATCTAAGATACGGACAGGTTGTCCGGACAAACCCGTGGCCACCCATGGCCTCGTAAATGGGGGGGACCCAACCGTCAGGTTGGGGGGGATGAGCGCAGCGAAGGTTTGTCGGACAACCTGTCCGTATCTTGATTATTCCAGGGTGGCAATAAGTTCGTCCAGGGTGGCGAAGAGTTCCGGGACGGAGGCCGGCGTGAGCCGGCTGCAGGCGGCCCGGGCGCCGACCGCGGCGGGGATGGCGGCGGCGCGGTCCTCCATCTCACGGCTCCGGACCGTGAGGGACACGATGACCTGCCGGCCGTCCTCCTTGCCCCGTTTGCGGGTCACCAGCCCCTCCTTCTCCATCCGCTGGAGGAGGGGAGTGACGGTGTTGGTCTCGAGGTGCAGACGCCGGGCCAGGTCGTTGACCGGCTGGGCGTCCTGTTCCCAGAGCACGAGCAGCACCAGGTATTGCGGATAGGTGATGCCGAGCTCTTCGAGGAAGGGGTGATAGGCCTGCGTGACCAGCCGCGAAGCGGCATAGAGACGGAAACAGAGCTGGTTTTCGAGTTTCAGCTGTCCGTACATGGCTACAGCAGGGATTTGATTTTATCTTCGAGCGAAGCGGGCGTGGTCATCGGGGAGAAACGCTCGATGATGTTGCCGTTGCGCGAGATCAGGAACTTGGTGAAATTCCACTTGATGGAGCGCCCCAGCAGGCCGCCGGTCTGGCTCTTGAGGTAGTTGAAGATCGGGTGGGCGTTGTCGCCGTTGACGTCGATCTTGCTCATCAGGGGGAAGGTCACGCCGTGGTTGAGCCGGCAGAACTCGGCAATCTCCGCGTCGGAGCCGGGCTCCTGGTGGGCGAACTGGTCGCAGGGGAAACCGATGACGACGAGTCCCTGGTCCTTGTATTTCTTCCAGAGTTCCTCCAGACCGTCATACTGAGGGGTGAAACCGCACTTGGAGGCGGTGTTGACGATGAGCAGCACTTTGCCCTTGTAGTCGGCGAAGTCCACTTCGGCGCCCTTGTTGTTCAGGGCCTTGAAATCATAAATCGTTGCCATATCTGTCGTTATCTATTATATCGTTTGCGATACAAAGGTAATACTTTATTTTTATATCGCAAGCGATATTTCAAAAAATCTGCAAAAAAGCAGTATTTTTATCGTATGAAAATCGTTTTCCTGGATGCGGCCACGCTGGGGGAGACCCCGCTGGACGAAATCGCCGCCCTCGGCGAACTGGTCACCTATCCTATGTCCACGCGCGAAGAGGCGCTCGCGCGCGTAGGGGACTGCGAGGTGTTGATCGTCAACAAGGTCCGCGTGGATGCGGAGCTGCTGTCGCGCGCCCCGCGCCTGCGGCTGATCTGCGAGGCCGCCACGGGCGTCAACAACATCGACCTGCAGGCCGCGGCGGCGCGGGGGATTCCGGTCCGCAACGCGGCCGGATATTCGACGGAGGCCGTCGTACAGTCCACGTTCGCGCACCTGCTCTCGCTGGCCGGGTTCTCGCCCTATTTCGACGACTGCGTCAAGAGCGGCCGCTATTCGGCGGGCTCGCTTTTCTGCGATATTTCTCACCCGTATCCGGAGCTGGCCGGCAAGACGCTGGGCATCATCGGCCTGGGGACCATCGGCGCGCGCGTCGCCGCCGTGGCGTCGGCCTTCGGGATGCAGGTGATCTATTATTCGACCTCCGGCACGTCGCACAGCAGCGACTATCCCAGCGTCCCGCTGGACGAGCTGCTGGCGCGGGCGGACGTCGTTTCCATCCACGCGCCGCTCAATGAGCGCACGAAAGGGCTGCTGGGCGCGGCGGAGTTGTGCAGGATGAAGCCTACGGCTTTCCTGCTCAACCTCGGCCGCGGCGGCATCGTGGAGGAGGCGGCGCTGGCGGAGGCGGTGGATGCGGGCGTGATCGCCGGCGCGGCGCTCGACGTCTACGTCGTCGAGCCGCTGCCGGCCGACAGCCCGCTGCTGCACTTGAAGCATCCGGAGCGCTTCCGCTTCTCGCCGCACACGGCGTGGGCGAGCCGCGAGGCGTTGCTCCGGCTGGTCCGTCAGGTTGCGGACAACATTCGTGGCACGGTTTTGGAAATATCTGAAACCGAAGAACGAATGAGTGTTAAACAATAAACTGTACTACAACCTGAAAGAAAGGCGGACCCCGTGACGGGAACCGCCTTTTTCTGTATCATAAGGTATGTTCGCGCTAGAGGCTGAGGACCTTGCGGCGGAAATCTTCGACGAGATGTCTGTAGAAGCGGGTCAGGCGCTCGAAGGGGATGTGGAAGATCCACAGGACCGGGAAGATGAAATGCAGCACGAAGCGCACCGTGTGGCTCCAGGCCTTGTCTTCCATCCCGTGCATGATGATCATCCGGGGCAGCCAGATCAGCAGGGACCCGACGGTGCAGATGGCGAAGAGCGGCAGCGACAGCAGCGCGAGGAGCATGCGGAGCAGCAGATTGCCGTGGCGGCGGGGGAGTTCCTCGCCGATGAGCGCCATGTCGCGGTCGCGCAGCCAGGTGCACAGCTCGCGGTAGATGTCCGCTTCGGTCATCCCGTCGCGCCGGGCGAATTCTTCGCCGATCTCCATCGGCTCGCCGACGCGGATGACCACGCGGCCCTGGCCGAAGAAGAAATACTCATAATTGACGCCGACCGGGACGATGCGCACGGGCACGCCCAGCTGGTCGTGCGCCATCTTGGCGATGCGGAAGATGCCTTTCTTGACAGGCAGCATCTCGCGCTCGGGGTTGTGCGTGCCTTCCGGATAGAGGCAGAAGGGGACTTCGTGGTCCAGGCAGTCGATGATTTCCTTGAAGGTATCGAAATTCTTGGCCACTTCCGTCAGGCCGTTCCGCTCGCGTGCGATGGGCAGGATGCGCAGCCAGCGCAGGACCTTGGCGACTTTCGGGTTGGCGAAGATGTCGGAACGGGCGCCGAAGACGACCGGCTTGCCGCCGAACAGGACCAGCGCCAGGAGCGGGTCCATCAGGGCCGCGCAGTGATTGGGCGCGAGGATTACCGCACCCTCCTGCGGGATGCGCTCCGCGCCTTCGATGCGGATGGAGCGGAAGCAGGTGCGCGTGGTGAGGTTGACGTATTTCAGAGCAGGGATGTAGCCCTTGTGCTTTTCCCAGATTTTAGCCATGCGAGGAGGTTTTGTGACGGAGTTCGTAGCGGTGGAAGGCCGTGCTGACGGTCAGGCCGCTGATGATGTGCCAGATGCCCCACCAGGCAGTGATCACGAGGGTGCCGCCGTGCGGCGGGAAGCCCGCGAAGAGGTTGGTGCCCAGCAGGAGGACCAGGCCCAGGCCGCTGTTCTGGATGCCGGTCTCGATGGTGAGGGTGCGGCGGTCATGCTTGGGGACCTTGAAGAAGGTACCGATGCCGAAGCCGATGCCCAGGGCCAGCAGGTTGTGGATGAGCACCACCAGGAAGATATATTGGATGCACTGCAGGAAGGCTTTGATGTTGCCCATGAAGGACAGGACGACCATCGCGACGAAGAAGATGATGCTGAACCACTGGAGCGGTTTCTTCAGCTTCTCGGCCACCTTGGGCAGGAAGTGGGCGGTCAGCACGCCGAGGGTGAGGGGAATGCCCAGGAGGATGAAGATGGTCTTGAAGACGTCCCAGAGGGGGATGACCAGCTGCGGGACATCGCTCGCGACATTCGCGAAATGGAGGTAGAGGCTGCCGTAGAGCCAGAAGTTGAACGGGGTCGTCAGGATGGCGAGGGCCGTGCTGACGGCCGTCAGGCTGACGGAAAGCTCCACGTTGGCCCCCAGGGCCATCGTCCAGCTGATCCAGCGGCCGAACAGCAGGGCCAGCAGGAAGGTGAGCAGCGGCAACAGGACCAGCTGGCTGACCATTCCGAGGATCAGGGATTTGGGCTTGCGGAAGACGTCTCTGAACAGGCCCGGGCGGATGCCCAGGGCGACGCCGTACATCACGAAAGCCAGGACGATGTTGATGGTATTCATGCCGCCCGCGTTGAGCGTGACGTCTATGCTGTCTATAACAGAGGTGATTTCAGGACTCATATTGTACTC
>LUZH01000051.1 GCA_001602885.1 Bacteroidales bacterium Bact_16
GGCATCTGCTCGGAACGGGCCTCAGCCATAAGGGCACGCAGACGCGGGTTGCCGGTCACGTCCGGACCGCCCTGCTTGACGGCGATGGTGATTTCCTTGCCCAGTTTGGTGAACGTACGGGCCATGTGGCCCCAGCGCTTCAGTTTGCGCTCCTTGCGGAATTCAAATGCTCTTCCCATAACTTACTCGGATACTCTGGCGATGTGTTTGGCAATCTCGTAGGCCTCCAGGGAGGACGGGTAGTCGTTCTGGATGGTCTGGTAGCAAGCCAGGGCCTCGGCCTTCTGGCCGAGCGCTTCGAGGGCGTAACCCTCCTTGAGGAGGTATGCGGGAGTAAAGATGTTGTCGGCGGTGGAGATGGCGGCCTTGTAGCTGCGCACGGCGGCATCGTAGTTGCCGAGAGCGACGTAGGCGTCGCCTTCGCAGGCCTTGGCGCGGGCAGCCAGGATCGGCTCCTTGCCGTTGTATTTCTTCAGGTAAGAAAGGGCCTCCTCGTTGTTGCCGAGCTGCAGCTCGCAGATACCGGCATACAGGTAGACGGCCTTGCCGGCCTTGGCGCCGTACTCGGAGATGATGTCGGCGAAGCCGAGGACGTTGCCGTCGCCGTTGAGCGCGAGCTCATACTCGCCGTCCTGGAAGCTCGCCTCGGCAGGATAGGCCTGCTGCATGGCTTCCACGCACTTGGGCTGGTAGATGAACTTGCTGTAGGCCAGGATACCGAGGCCGATCACGAGAACTGCGGCCACGACGCCCCAGATCACTTTCTTGTTGTCGTTGTAGAACTGCTCGGTGGCGGAGACGGTCTGCTCGATATTCTCCTGCCGCAGGGCATCGATGTCGTTCTGTTTTTTCTGAGCCATATTGGATATTATTTTGATATTCGCTTTAAAATAGCCCGCAAAATTAGAAAAAATCCTTTAACTTTGCAATACAATGGCCACATTACAGAAGATCGTCATACAGGACTTCCGCAACATCCAGTTGCAAGAACTCACCTTCTCGCCCAACATCAACTGCATCAGCGGCGGCAACGGCGAAGGCAAGACCAATCTGCTTGACGCCATCTGGTATCTGTCCATGACCAAGAGCGCTTTCTCCACTTCCGACCGCTTCAATTTCCGCCACGGCACTTCCGCCTTCGCCCTGTCCGGCACCTACGCCATGCCGGGCGGCAGCACGGCTCGCTTCAGCATCCGCGTGCAGGACGGCGGCCAGAAGAGCGTGCGGCGCGACGACAAGCCCTACGGGCGCATCTCGGAGCACATCGGCGTGCTGCCGATCGTGATGGTCTCCCCCGCCGACATCGCGATGGTGAGCGAGTCGGGCGACGAGCGCCGCAAATTCGTCAACGCCGTGCTCTCGCAGATGGAGCAGCCCTACCTTTCCGACGTCCAGCAATACAACCGCCTGCTGCTGCAGCGCAACAAGCTGCTCAAGGCGGGCGTCTGCGACGAAGACCTGCTGTCCACCTTCGACGAGCGGCTCTCCGTGCTGGCGCAGCCCATCTTCGAGCGGCGCAGCGCCTTCTGCGAGCGCCTCGTGCCCGTGGTGCAGCAGTACTACGCGGAGATCTCCGGCGGCCGCGAGCAGGTCGGGATCGAGTATCGCTCCGACCTGCAGAAAGGCAGCCTGGCGGAGATCCTGCGCGAGAAGCGCGACCGCGACCAGGTCTTCAAATTCACCACGGCAGGCGTCCAGCGCGACGATTTCCTCTTCACGATGGACGGCCATCCGATCCGCCGCTGCGGCTCGCAGGGGCAGCAGAAATCCTTCCTGGTCGCCCTCAAGTTCGCCCAGTACGAGGTGATGAAAGCCGCCTGCGGCTTCCCGCCCATCATGCTGCTGGACGACCTCTTCGACAAGCTCGACATGAACCGCGTGGGCAACCTGCTCCGCGTGGTTGCAGACAAAGAATTCGGCCAGATCTTCCTGTCCGACTCCAACAAGGTCCGCACGGAGTCCATCGTGGACAAGCTCACCGCGGACCGCAGCTATTTCGAGACGGCAGGAGGCGTCTTCACGCCCAGGCAATGAGTCGTGTCGCCCGCAAAACCGCCGTTTCCCTCTCCGAGGCCATCCAGGAATACCTCAAGGCCGCCAAGCTCACCTCCGGCCTCAACACCCAGCGGATCTTCGCCGCGTGGGACGCCGCGTCGGGCGCCGGCCGCTACACCGTCCGCCGCTTCTTCCGCGACGGCCGGCTCTACATCACGGTCGACTCCTCCGTGGTGCGCAGCCAGCTGTCGTTCCAGCGCGACACCCTGATCGAGAAAATCAACGCCCTGCTCGCGCAGGACGAACTGTTTACCCGGGACGACGCCCGCGTGGGCATCGTCAAAGAACTGATCCTGAAATGAAATTCGTCATCGACAAGGCCATTCCTTTCATCGAAGGCGTCTTCGAGCCGCTCGGCGCCGAAGTGATCTATAAAGAAGGCCCGGACATCGTCCGCGCCGACATCATCGACGCGGATGCGCTCGTCATCCGCACGCGCACCCGCTGCGACGCCGCCCTGCTGTCCGGCACCGCCGTCAAGCTCATCGCCACGGCCACCGCGAGCATGGACAACATCGACCAGGCCTGGTGCAAGGAACACGGCATCTTCGTACAGAACGCCTCCGGCTGCAACGCCGGCGGCGTGACCAACTACGTCTTCTCCGCCCTCTTCGGGACCGCCTCGCGCAAGAGCATTCCCCTGATGGGCAAGACCATCGGCATCATCGGCCTGGGCTCTGCCGGCACGCGCGTCGAGGAGATGGCCCGGGCCCTGGGCTTCAAGACGCTCCGCTACGACCCCCTGCGGGCCGAGAAGGAGGGCCCGGCCGAATTCCACGACCTCGACACCGTCCTCGCCGGCTCGGACATCATCACGATGCACATCCCCGTCAACGACACCACGCGCGGCATGGCGGACGCCGGCTTCTTCGGCAAGATGAAGCCCGGCGCCTTCTTCATCAACACCGCGCAGGGCGAGCTCGTCGTGGAGCAGGACCTGATCGAGGCCATTCCCCGCCTCGGGCCGGTGGCGCTCGACACCTGGTGCCACGAGCCGGACATCAACCGGCAGCTGCTCGACCTGGTGGACATCGCCACGCCCCACATCGCCGGCTACACCCTGCAGGGCAAGCAGATCGGCACCTCGATGGCCATCCGCGCCGTCGCGCGCTATTTCTCGCTGAGCTCGCTCTACGATTTCTTCCCGACCACGGAGATCGTCGAATACCAGGCCGTGCACATCGACGCCCACGAAAAGACGCAGGGCGAGATCGCCTCGGTCATCCAGTACAACTACCCGATCTTCACGGACGACTTCATAGAGCTGCGCATCAACTACAGCTACCGGCGCGAATTCTATTTCTGAACCACACAACAATGACACGATATGGACAAAGCAACCATAAACGCACAGCTTGAACGCTTCCGCAAGGGATTTCCCTGGCTCAGGATCGTCGCGCCGGCCACGCCGCTGCGCGGCATCGAAGTGCTGACCGAAGCGCAGCAGGACGAGGCCATCCGCTATGCGGAAGAGGCCGAAGTCAACGGCCGCTGCAAGTTCGTGCCGGCTTCCGGCGCGGCCTCCCGCATGTTCAAGGACATCTTCGCCGGGATGGACACGCCCAACGCCGCCACCGAGCAGCTGGCCGCCCATCTTGAATATTTCGCCTTCTATTCCCCCGACGTGTTCGGGACGGCTCCGTACGACCCGGCCGCGACCGCCCGCAAGCTGCTGACGGACGAGGGACTCGGCTACGGCAGCAAGCCCAAGGGCGTGCTGAAATTCCACCGCTACCCCGACGGCACGCGCACCGCGCTGGCCGAGCACTTCGTCGAAGGGCAGGCCTACATGCGCAACGCCGACGGTTCCGTGGACCTGGTCGTGACCATCTCCCCGGAGCACCGCGCGCTCTTCGAGGCCGCCGTGGCGGAGATCCAGGCGGACTACGAGCAGCGCTACGGCGTGAAATACAACGTCACATTCACCTACCAGTCCAAGGACACCGACACGGTCGCCGTGGACGCGGACGGCAATCCGTTCCGCAAGGACGACGGCGAGATCCTCACCCGCCCGGCCGGCCACGGCGCGCTGATCCACAACCTCAACGAGCTGGACGCGGAGCTTGTATCCATCAAGAACATCGACAACGTGTGCGTGGAGCGCATGCAGCCGCTCACCTACCGCTGGAAGAAGGTCCTGATGGGCCGCGCGCTGGAGCTGCGCGACCGCATCTTCGGCTACATCTTCGCGCTCGACCAGCTCACGCTGATGCGCAAGGAAATGGCGGACTTCTCCTATGTCCCCGTCTACAACATAGGCCAGGACGATCCTTTCGCCACGCCCGAATGCCAGGAGCTCTGCAACGAGATCGAAGCCTTCCTGCGCGACGAGCTCTGCGTCGAAATCCCCGAACCCAGGGACAGCCGCGACCGCGCCGAACTGCTGCGCGCCAAGCTCGACCGCCCCATCCGCGTGTGCGGCATGGTCAAGAACCTCGGCGAGCCGGGCGGCGGGCCCTTCATCGTCCGCGACAAGGACGGAGGCACCTCCCTGCAGATCCTCGAAGCCGCACAGATCAATCCCGACGACCCGCTGGCCGTGGCTGCGCTGAATGGCGCCACGCACTTCAACCCGGTGGACCTGGTCTGCTGCCTGCACCGCCACGACGGCACGAAGTTCAACCTGCTCGACTATGTCGACGAGGAGACGGGCCTGATCAGCGCCAAGAGCTTCCAGGGCCGCGAGCTGCGCGCCCTCGAGCTCCCCGGCCTGTGGAACGGCTCGATGTCCGACTGGAACACCCTCTTCGTGGAGGTCCCGGTCGAGACTTTCAACCCGGTCAAGGTCGTGCTCGACCTGCTCCGCGAAGCACATCAGTAATGTCATTCTGAGCGCCAGCGAAGAATCTAATTATTTTTAAAAAAGATTAGACTTTTCCGAAAAATTGACTATCTCGAGTCACCCAGACAGCAAAAGCCGCAGGAATGCATCCTGCGGCTTTTTTTTGCTGTCCGGGTGACTCCGCTCCGCTTCATGAACGAGGGGGCGTTCCCCCTCGTGCTCCCCTGCGTCGGCCTGCGGCCTCCGACAGCTCCAAAGCGATCAAGTGCGGAAGACGTCCCAAATAATCGCAGGTTACCCGCAAAAACAGCCTTTTTTGCGGAAGACGTCCCAGTTTTTGGGACGTCTTCCGCACCCGAACAAAGGCAGTTTTAACTCAACTCCGCCGAGTAGTCTACGACAAAAAGAGGCACTTGCATTCGCAGGTGCCTCTTTTTTGTGTCCGGGTAACCCCGGTACGGCCTACTCGCCGTCGATGAAGCTCTGGAGGTATTCCCGGAGGTCGCCGCCGAAGTCGTCGACGAACCAGTCGCCGGACTCATAGACGAGCTGGAGGGTGAGCTGGCCGGCGTGCGTGACGGTGGCGGTGGAGTCGGTGACGGCGTCCACGGACTTGACCGAGCAGGTGAACTCCACGTCATCCTGCGACTGGGTCCAGGGATCGCAGTCCAGGACGATATAATCCTCGCCCGCGGCGTCCTGCGCCCGGGCCAGCAGAGACTTGAAGCCCGCGGAGCAGTAGGTGTCCGTCAGGTCGGTTTTGTCCGTGAACACCCGCATGCCGTTCTCATCGACTACCTTCGTCAGATAGCGGCCGTAGATGGTCTCGACGCGCTCACGGATGTAGGCGTCGGTGTGCTTGGCGGCGTCGGCTTTCTTCGCCCCGCCGTTGCAGGCCGTCAGCAGCAGGACTGCTGCGGTAAAAATGAAATAAAAGGTATTTTTCATAATGCAAAATTAGCATTTTTCGCGGACAAGTGTTTGAAAGCCAGCCAGCATTTTGTACATTTACGAGCTACATTTAATTAAACCAATACTACATTTAAGCAATGAAAAAAATCCTTTCCGCAGCGATTCTGCTGCTCGCCTCCTTCTCCCTGGCATCCGCGCAGACCGGCACCTGGTCCGGCGACGTCGAAGTCCAGGGGATGAAACTCGGTATCGTTTTCCACTTTGAAGAAGAGAATCCCACGATGGACGTCCCCGACCAGGGCGCCAAGGGGCTTCCCATCCAGCTCACGCGGCCCGAGGAGGGCAAGGTGAGCGTCAAGATCCCGTCCATCGCCGCCTCCTACGAGGGGCAGCTCCAGGACGGAAAGATCGTGGGCAGTTTCTCGCAGATGGGCGCTTCCCTGCCCCTCACCCTCACGCCGGGCCTGCGGAAGCTGAACCGGCCGCAGACGCCCGTCGGGCCGTTCCCCTACGCGCAGGAGGAAGTC
>LUZH01000052.1 GCA_001602885.1 Bacteroidales bacterium Bact_16
AACCCGCAGGTGATGCTGGAGCGCCGCGACACCGAGACGCAGAGCTTCCGCGTGCGCGGCGTTGCCTACGCCAACTTCACTCCGATCAAGGACCTGGTCGTCACGTCCCGCTTCGGTTTCCAGGGTGGCTACAGCCACACCAACACCTACAACCACGAGATGTACATGACCACGAAGAACAACCAGGCGATGTCCATCTCCGGTTCTTCCAACGACCGCCTCTACTATCAGTGGGAGAACTTTGCCAACTACAACAAGTCGTTCGGCAAGCACGACATCTCCGCGATGGCCGGTATGTCCTACCAGCAGACCAACACGGACAGCATCCGCGGCAACGCCAACCAGCTGTCCAGCGAGTCGCCCAACTTCCGCTACCTGGACAACACCGTCAACACGGCGCAGATGACCCTGGGCGGCCAGCCTGAGGTCCGGGCCAACATGTCCTACTTCGGCCGTATCGGCTATTCCTACGACAACCGGTATTTCATCCAGGCCAACTTCCGCGCCGACGCCTACGACAGCTCCAAGCTGGACAAGCAGCACCGCTGGGGCTACTTCCCGTCCGTCTCCGCCGGCTGGACGGTCAGCAACGAGCCGTTCATGCAGAACGTCAAGCAGTCGCTCTCCCTCTCCTTCCTGAAGCTGCGCGCCTCCTGGGGTGTGAACGGTAACGTCAACGCCCTGGGCGAGTACCAGTACGCTTCCGTGCTGGAGAGCTCTTCCGACTATGGCAACAACCTGGACGGCACCTTCATCGTCGGCGTCCGCCCGTCGAAGGTCCTCCCGAACCCGAACATCCGCTGGGAGACTTCCCGCCAGGTGGACCTCGGCCTCGACCTCCGCATGTTCAAGGAGCGCCTGACCTTCTCCGTGGACTGGTACAACAAGGACACGCATGACCTGCTGACCCGCACCACGGCTCCCGGCAACACCGGCGCCGAGTACGTCTACGTCAACGCCGGTCTGGTGAACAACCACGGTACCGAGTTCGAACTGGGCTGGAAAGACACCCTCGGCGACTTCACCTACGGCATCAACGCCAACCTCTCCACGGTCCACAACAAGGTCGTGAAGGGCACCTCCCCCGACCGCGTCCCCGGCCAGAAGATCTGGAGCTCCTACGACGTGACCTATTTCGAGGAGGGCTATCCGCTGTGGTACCTGCGCACCTTCATGGTGGACCACATCGACCAGGCCACCGGCGCGGCCGTCTACAAGGATTTCGACGGTGACGGCGCGATCACGCCGGACGACCGCGACATCGCCGGCAGCGGCATTCCCGACTTCACCTACGGCCTCACCCTCAACCTGGCCTACAAGGGCTTCGACCTGCTGGTGCTGGGTGCCGGTTCCCAGGGTGCCGAACTGCTCTACGCCGTGACCCGTGCCGACGCCCTGCAGCAGAACACGCTCAAGGCCTTCTATACGGAAGCCTGGAAGGACGCTTCTTCCACCGGCTACAAGTATCCGAAGCCGGACGCCAACGACAAGTACTACCGCACGTCCAACATGCGCGTCTATGACGCTTCCTTCTTCAAGATCAAGCAGATCCAGCTTGGCTATACCGTGCCCCGCAAGCTCGTCAAGAAGATTGCCCTGAGCTCGCTGCGCGCCTATGTCTCCCTGGATGACTGGTTCACCTTCACGAAGTATCCCGGCCTCGATCCGGAGACGAGCCACGCCGGCTCCTCCGCCAGCGGCCTGGGTGTCGATTTCGGTTCCTACCCGATCTCCAGAAAGCTTGTCTTTGGTGTGAATGTATCGTTCTAAAACTGCTGCCGTATGAAAAGAATATATATAGCCCTTTCGCTTGCGGCGCTCGTCCTGACGACCGGCGCCTGCCAGAAGAATCTTGATATCCCCCAGAAGAGCGTCCTGTCCACCGAGGACTACTACGCCAACGCCACCGCCGACGAGGCGGAAGCCCTGATCGCCAGCGCCTACAAGCTGTATTGGGGCGGCCGCGACGTGACCTGCGTCAACGGCATCGAGAAGATGCTCTTCCTGAACAGCCTCGACGACGACCATTATCCGGGCGGCGGTTCCTTCGCGGATGCCACCTATCAGTTCCAGGAGGCCGGCAACTACAATGTTACTTCTGCCGATACGGCCCCGAAGATCATGTATAAGGGCGTCTACAGCGTGATTTACCACTGCAACCTGATCCTCGAGAAGATTCCCGAGACCGACAATGCGCGCATCAACCGCGTCAAGGCCGAGGCTAACTTCCTCCGCGCCCTCGCGATGTTCGACGCCGTCCGCTGGTGGGGCACCCCGCCGCTCGCGGACCATCTGCTCTCGCAGGATGAGTATTATCAGTCCAACACCCCGACCGAGGAGTCCATCGCCTGGATCCTCGCGCAGATGAAGGATGCCGCTTCCAAGCTGCCCGCCATCAGCGGCAAGGGCCAGCAGGAGGCCTTCGGCGCCCGCATCTCCAAGCACGCGGCCCTCGCGTTCCGCGGCAAGGTGGGCCTCTGGTACGGCCAGAAGACCGGCAACAAGCAGATGCTGGCCGAGGCGGCCGCCGACCTCAAGGAGGTGATTGACTCGAAGCTCTATGGCCTGGTGTCCGACATGTTCATCCTCGAGCGCCCGATGGGCGACTTCTGCGAGGAGTACCTCTTCGAGCACAATTCCGCCGACAACGACGGCTTCCCGGGCAACCCGCAGAATGACCTCCGTCACATGTGGACGGGCTGGCCGGACGGCCTCGTGGCCCCGGAGAACGTCTACACCGGCTGGGGCTGGAACGCCGTGTCCGGCGACTTCGGCCGCTTCCTGGAGGCACACGAAGGCGACATCGAGAAGCCGCGCTTCAAGTCCACGATCCACACCTACGAGCAGGTGCTGGCGATGGATTATGCCGAAGGCAAGACGCCCGGCGTGCTGCCCAAGGGCATCTGCCACAACGAGGGCTACTTCACCTACCGCGGCATCGCTTTCCTGAGCGACTTCTACGACATCCCCGGCTTCTGGAAGTATTCCCGCACCAATGCGGCCCTGCTCCGCTACGCCGAAGTGCTGCTGCTCTACGCCGAGGCGAAGTTCCTGGTGGACGATGACGCCGACGGCTCCGGCCTGGCCGCCCTCAACGAGGTGCGCCGCCGCGCCCAGATCCCCGAGGTGTCCGCGCTGACCTACCAGATCATCAAGGACGAGCGCCGCGCCGAGCTCTTCTACGAGCAGGAGCGCTACTTCGACCTGGTGCGCTGGGGCGACGCCGCCGAGGTGCTCAAGAACAAGGGCAAGAAGCTCTACAAATTCTACGGCTACAAGCCTGGCACCACGGAGTGGAACATCGAAGTTATCGACGGCACCGGCTCCGGCTGGCAGGACAAGTACAACCTCCTCCCGTTCCCGTTCGAGCAGACTTCCGCCAACCCCAACCTGAAGCAGAATCCCGGCTGGTGATCTTGAAAGTATCCAATCAATTATAAAAGATGAAAATCAGAACACTCTTGTTTTATTGCATGGCTGCCACGCTTTTCGCTTCCTGTGGCAGCAACGCTCCCGCGCCGGTCGCGTCCGCCCCGGCCAAGGTCGAACCCGGTGAGCAGGCTCCGCTTGCAGACCCCGGCCAGAAGAACTTCGGCGGCATGATTTCCTCCGCTCCCCGGGACACGACCGGCATGGCCGAGCGCATGCGCCGGATGCGTGAGGAGCAGAACCGCATCCGCACCGTCCACTTCAACGACCTGTCGATGAGCGATCCGTTCATCTATCCGGATCCGGTCACGAAGACCTACTACCTGACCAGTTCCGGCGGCCGCCAGTACCGGAGCAAGGATCTGGTGATGTGGGAAGGCCCCTACAACGTGATCGACCTGACCGGCACCTGGTGCGAGAAGGCGGGCTTCGCCGCCGCGGCCGAGATCCACAAGATCGGCGATTACTATTATTACGCCGGTACGTGGAGCGACCACTCCGACCTCATCCAGCAGGTCCCGCGCCGCTACAACGTGCCCCACAACCAGACCTATCTGCTGCGCGCCGACAATCCCGAGGGTCCGTTCGTGCCGTTCTCCGTCACGCCGGGCTACGACTATCAGCCGCGCGAGTGGGACTGCATCGACGGCACGCTCTATGAGGAGGACGGCCACATCTATATGATCTTCGTGCACGAGTGGACCCAGATCATCGACGGCACGATGGACTACATCGAGCTCTCGAAAGACCTGACCCACACCATCTCCGAGTGGCCTGTGACGATGTTCCGCGCTTCCGAGGCTCCGTCCTGCGGCGAGATGAACGGCCTGGGCGAGGCCACCTTCGGCCTCAAGATGCCGGGTTGGGTGACCGACGGCCCGCAGATGTTCCGCACGCAGACCGGCAAGCTCGGCATGCTCTGGAGCACCTGGGGCAAGGAGCGCTACCTCCAGGAGGTCTGCTATTCCGAGTCCGGCACCATCGCCGGCCCGTGGGTGCAGGAACCGGAACCGTTCCTGGCCAACAATTCCGGTCACGGCATGCTCTTCCGCACTTTTGAGGGTGAACTCCGCTACGTGGTCCACCACGTGGAAGGCGACGGCCCGCGCAAGCCGCAGTACTGGACGGTCGACGACTCCGGCGACAAGCTGAAGCTCGGTCACCAGATCATCGTACCCGACAACCGTTAGTAGTTTCTTATATAAGTTTTTTCAGTTAAAAAGGCAGGAGGCACCCGTGAGGGCGCCTCCTGTTCATTTGTGGAGGGGAAAACCTATTCGTTCGGATTGACGTAGCGGATGATTCTTTCAACATGTCTGTTCGCCTCCTGGTCCATAATCTTGCACAGCACATAGCTGTCGCTGGACAAGGTGATCGGCCAGCCGGTTCCCAAGTGGATTTGTTCTCCGCTGGTCTGGCTGATTTCCAGGGTCACGTTTTCAAATATCTCCGCGATGGCCGCCTGGCATTCCTCCTCGGACATCCCTTCGAAGCTGCCGGCGATGGCCGAGATCATAGGTCCCATGTATTGCTTGACTACAGGTCCCAACTGTTCCGTACCGGCTTCCACTTCGCTTATGATCACGGCTTTGTCTTCGTCGGTATAGTCAGAGTTGACCCAGAACACACCTTCCACCTCTCCATCGACGCCGTCCAGGATGCCGGCCAGGTTCTGCGTGTACGAATAAGTGGCCGTCGTGTCGAGTTTGCATCCGTGGTAGAACAGAAGGGAGGAGACTTCCGTGACAAAAGCGCTCTCCAGCACTTCCGGCGACAACGCCAGCATGGCGGCATCAACGGTGCCGTCCACGAGTTTCTCCAAGGTCTCGCTTGCGATCTCGTCCTTTCCGGGGATCGCGTCCAGCTCTTTCAGGACGGCTTTTTTAAAATACGGCCGCAATCCCTGCGCCACCTCCGCGACTTCGTCCAGATTCTCCAGTCTCAGGAAAGATCCCAATTCATCGGTCTTGAAACGGTAAGGCGTGTTGAAATGGGCGTTCATTTCTTCCGGGCTGATGAAACGCTCCATATCCGGATCGCTGAGGATCTCGTAGGTGACTTCCATCGTGTAGGTGCTGTCCGTAGCGTCCACCACCTTGAAATGCATGAGTTCGGAAGAAGCGCTGGCCTGGGTTTCGTTGCCCTCGGCGTCAATGTCGTAGGTCTTCGTCTCGGCCCGGTATGTTATCTGGTCGCCAACCTCCCAGTATGCGACGATCTGAACTGTAGAATCCGGCAGCATCTGCGCGGAAGCCTTTCCCGGCACGAGAAGCGCAGCCAGGATCGGTAAGAGTGCATAAAGTTTTTTCATGTGTATGAGGAAAATTTCGGCAAAAATAGCAAATTCTGCGGGAAATCATTATCTTGCATAAGATATATTAAATCACAAGATATGGTCACTGAACAAAATGAACGATACATCTCGCCGGACTGCGAGGTGCTGGAAATCCAGCCGGAAGGCCTGATCACCAAAAGCCCAGACTACGATGACGCCCATGAGATAGACTAAACGGGCAACAAAAAAAGTCAGATTCCTGAAGGGATCTGACTTTTTTGTGGAGCGGAAAACGGGGCTCGGACCCGCGACCTCAACCTTGGCAAGGTTGCGCTCTACCAACTGAGCTATTTCCGCAAAACCTTATTGCTTAGCGTTGGGATTGCAAAGGTAGACACATTTTTTGAAATACCAAATTTTTTTTCGCTTTTTTTGCGCCCCGGCACCATTCTTCTGCATTATTCTGCGTCCGCGTCCGGGCGGAGGGTGCCCGACACCGATTCCCGGTATTTGCGCGAGACGGGCAGAGAGTGCTGACCTATAATCACTTCCTCGGGCGAGACCAGCCTGCTGCGGGCGATGTTGACCAGGTAGGAGCGGTGGATCCGCAGAAAATCCTCGCCGAGCAGATTTTCCCATTGGCTGATGCCGGTCTTGTTGCGGTAGGCGTTTCCGTCGGCCGTGACGAGGCGCACCTCGGTGTCGTTGGATTCCACGTAGTCGATGTCCGCCACGCGCAGCGTCACGCTCCGGCGGTCGGAGAAGAACGTGATCGTGCGTTCCTCTTGCCTGAAGCGCCGGCGCAGCCACTTGGCCCAGTAGAAATCGCCGATGGCGATGGCGGTGAGGATCAGGGCCAGGAAGACGGGGTTGATGAGCATCGGCGGGATCGTGACCATGGCCGGGAACTCCCCCTTGCGGATGAGGGCCTCCCAGCTGAGGGCGTGCAGGAGCACGATGAGCACGACGGCGGCGACCAGCACGGCCAGCGCGAGGTAGACCTTGTCCATGGGTTTCCGCGCCTTGGGCATCAGGTACTCGAGCGCGACCGCGCAGGGCCCGAAGATGAGGCTGACGAGGAGAGCCTCGGACAAGGTGTAGTCCAAGCTGACGAGCAGGGCCGCGACCAGCGCGAGGGCCGCGAGCCAATAGGCGATCCGTCCGAGAATTTTCATGGCAGAACAAAAATAAACAAAAATGTGTGCGATGGCAAGCGGAAGGGCCCGACAGGGGGTTTTGACGGCGTTGCAGGTGGTTTTCGCCTTGCTATTTTCAAGGCGCCCGCCGATCTTTGCAGAAACAATAAACAAACAACTATACTATGCTTAACACTTCCTTTATTGTCAGCCTTCCCGAGCTGTTCGTCTCCGGCGGCACCTTCTTCATGCTTCTGGTGTCCCTGCTGCTGATCGCGCTGCTGGTCGCAGCCTGGAAGGCCCCCCGCTGGGTCAAGGAGATCGGCCTCGCGGCTCTTGTCGTCGGCATCTTCAGTATGATGCTGGGCCTCGTCAATGCGCTTGATGTGATCCACCAGGCCGGCGACATCCCTCAGTCGGTCGTCGCCGGCGGCCTGATGGTCTGCCTCATCTGCCCGATGTACGGCATGATCGTCTACTTCATCTCCCTGGTCATCAGGGTGATCCAGAAGCCGAGAGCCTAGCGGACCGCAGGCTCCCGTGAAAGGCAAGGACCGCCGACCCGATGGGGCCGGCGGTCCTGTTATACGGGGGCCTGAAGGCGCTAGAGCACGAACAGGAAGCCGAAGTTGACGGAGAACATGGACAGGCCGATGTTCATCTCCTGGACCTTGGTGTTCAGGCCGAGCAGATAGGAAATGCTGGGCTCGAAGGCGAAACGGTCGGTGATGAAGAAGGAGTAACCGGCATTCAGCTCGACGCCCAGGGTGTTGGCCTTGATGGCGTCGTCGGCCTTGCTGGAGACGTCGTTCTTGATGGAGGCGGTGCCGAGGACGAGTTTGGCGCCGGCATAGACATTGGGAATCACGTAGTAGCGAGCTCCGACATAGACGTCGAGCGCCGTGGCGCCGGATTCGTCATATTTGCCGGTCTGGAGGCCGAGTCCCGCCATCACGGCGAGGTCGTCCATGATAGCGTAGCCACCGGAAGCCTGAAGACCGAAGCGGGAGAAGCTCTGCTTTGCGCCTTCATGGGAGACGGTGACCCCGTTGAAACTCATGTTGGTCAGCGTGGGGCTCAACAGGATCTTGCCTTTGGAAACAGTCTGTGCGGATGCGACCGTTACTAACAGGCACCCGACAAGGATGGCAAATAATTTTTTCATGGGTTATTAGATTTTTGTCGGCATAAATGTAAGGTTATTCTTTAATAATTCAAAGAAATTCAAACAATTATCGTATATTTGAACTATTATGATCAAACTATTCGCACTCATCGCGGGCATTTTCCTGCCTGTAGCCGGGCTATTCTGCGGGACGCCGCTCTCGCTGGAAGCCTGCCGGGAGGCAGCCCGGCAGGCCGGCCATTTCGAGGAGCTCTACCGGCTCAACGAGATGGACCTGGATGCGCAGAAAGCCGTCGCGGACGACCCCTACAAGTTCTCCCTGAGTGCGTACGGCGCCGCCAGCTATCAGACGGACGCCCCCAATCCCGCCAGCCTGACGGACTTCCCGTTTGTGCTCCACTCCAGCCCCAAGTTCCAATATCATTCCGGGTTCCTGCTCACGCAGACCATCTATAGCGGCGGCAGCCGCCGGCTCCGCCGGGACCGCGCCGAGCTGGACAACGCCATCGGGCGCCTGGACCTGGACCGCCGGAGCGTCGAGCTGGACGGCCTGGTGGACGAAGTGTACCTGAGCATCTTGCTCGCGCGCAAGCGGGACGAGATCCTCTCCCGCCAGCTGAACAGCCTGCAGATCAAACGCGCAGATGCGCGCGAAGCGTTCGGGCAGGGGGCGGCCTATCAGGACGCCGTGCTGGCGCTGGAGGCGCAGTGCGCGCGTCTCGAAGCCGAACTGGCCGGCAACGCCTCCCAGACGGAAGGCGCCCTGGCGATGCTCGCCGCGCTCACCGGCCTGCCCGTCGACGCCTCCACGGAGCTGGAGCTCCCCGGCGTCGGGGACCCGGCCGCCGGCGTCCCCGATCCCGGCCTGGCCCGGCTGGACCTGGAGCTCCGCCGGATCGAGCTGGACAAGCAGCTGGCCCACGCCGCGGCGCGCCCGTCGCTCAAGGCCTTCGGCACCGTCGGCTACGGCCGCTGGCCGCTCAATTTCTTCGAGCGCAAAGCCGATGTCTATGGCGTGGCCGGCCTGACCCTCGTGGTGCCGATCACCGGCTGGCGCAGCGTGCGCCAGAACACCTCGCTGCTGGACCAGGCCGCCCGCCGGCTGGCGCTGGAGCGCGACAACCTCGAGCGCCGGCGGCAGGTGGCCCTGCTGCAATATGACGCCGAGATCGCACGCTACGAGGCGCTGATCGCGGCCAACGACCGCACCGTCGCCAAATGTGAAGCGCTCTGCGAAGAGCTGGACAAGCTCGTCGCGCAGGGCGTATCTTCCCTCTCTGACTACCTGTCGGCGCAGGAACAGCTCGCGGCCGCCCTTCTCGACGGCGAGCTGTATGCCATGCTCCGGCTCCAACAACAACTGCTGCGAAAGCAATATATCTCCAAGCTATGACCCGACACCGTTCCTTCCCGGTCCTGCTCTGGGCCCTTGTGCTGCTGACCGCCTGCGGCCGGTCCGCCCGCCCGGACGCCTATGGCATCATCGATGCCCACAGTTGGATGGTCGCTTCCTCCGAAGCCGGCCAGATCGTCGACCTGCAGGCAGAAGAAGGCTGCCGGCTGGCGCAGGGCGCCCTGGCCGTCCGGCTCGATACGGGCGCGCTGTCCCTGCAGCTGCGTGCCTTCGAGTCCCAGGTCCGGGCCCTCCGCCCGACGCTGCCGGACGTGGGCCGGCAGCTGGACGTGCTGTACCGCCAGCGGGAGGCGCTCGCCGGCGAGCAGACGCGCGTGGACGCGCTGGTCGCCGCAGGAGCCGCGCCGTCGCGCAAGTCGGACGACGTGGCCGACCAGCTCCGCGTGCTCGACAGCCAGATCGCGGCCGCCCGGTCCTCGCTGTCCCGCGAGACGGCCGCCGTGCTGGCCAACATCTCGTCGCTGGAGTCGCAGGCCGACATCGTCCGCGACCGGATCGCGCGCTGCTCCGTCACGAACCCCGAAGACGGGACCGTGACGGCCGTCTATGTCCATCGCCATGAATTCGTGCCCGCCGGGCAGCCGATCTACAAGCTCTCCGACCTGCAGCATCTCTATGTGGACGCCTGGCTCGATGCCGCCACCCTGACGCGCGCGTCGCTGGGCGACCCGGTCGACGTGCGCGTCGACGCGCCGCAGGGCGGCCTGCACAAGGTCGGCGGCCGGATTACCTATATCGCGGAAGAAGCGGAGTTCACGCCCAACAAGGTGCTGACCCGCGACACGCGCGCGAAGCAGGTGTACCACGTCCGGATCGACTTGGACGAGGACGCGCAGCTGCGTCCGGGCATGCCCGCGGAAATCCATCTGATCGACCGCAGATGATAGCGTCCGAGGCCATCAGCAAGCGTTTCGGCCCGCAGCAGGCCCTCCGGGAGGTCTCGTTCCGCGTAGAAGACGGCGAGATCGTGGCGCTGATGGGCGCCAACGGCGCGGGCAAATCCACCTTGTTCGACATCCTCGCCACGATCGACCCCGATTTCGAGGGGAATGCGACCGTGGCCGGCTTCGACGTCCGGCGCAGCCCGGTCGAGGCCCGCAGCCGCATCGGCTACGTCCCGGGCCGCTTCTCCCTGTACGGCGACCTGAGCGTCGCGGAGAACCTCGCCTTCTTCGCCGGCGCCTACGGCTGCCGGGCGGAGGATATCGGGCGCTTCTCGCCCTTCCTGTGGCGCAGCATCGCGGATTTCTCCGACTACCGGGCCGATACGCTGTCCGGCGGCATGAAGCAGAAGCTGTCCATCTGCTGCGCGCTGGTCCACAACCCCGCGGTCCTGCTCCTGGACGAGCCGACCGTCGGCGTGGACCCCGTCTCCCGCCACGACATGTGGGAAGAGATCGGGGCGCTGCGCCGCCAGGGCGTGTCCGTGCTGGTGAGCACGCACTACCTGGACGAGGCGGCCCTGGCAGACAAGATCCTGTTCCTGCATCAGGGCGAGACGCTGCTGTTCGACAGTCCGGAGAGCATCGTCCGCTCCTATGCCCACCGGCTCTTCACGCTGCCCTGCACGGCCACCGAGCTCCCGCAACTGGAGGCGGAGCTGGCCGACACGCCGGGCATCCTCGACCACTATCTGTGGGGCGACAGCCTGCACATCACGGCGGACGGCTCCTACAGCGGCGCGCCGGTCTGCGGCCGCACGCCCAGCCGGATCGCGCCGAGCCTTGAGGACGTGTTCATCGACACCCTGACGACCGGGAGGACCCGCCTATGAACCTGGTCGACATCCGGAATATCAGCAAGCATTTCGGACGGCTGGCCGCCGTCGACGACGTCTCGCTGTCCCTGCAGG
>LUZH01000053.1 GCA_001602885.1 Bacteroidales bacterium Bact_16
AGGATCTGGTCGACGAGGATCACCATCATGGCCACCACGACGAGCTGCACGATGATACGCACGCGCATCGGGATGGTGTTGCGGAGCAGCGAGCAGACGAGGCTGGAGAGGCCCGTGACGACGATCACGGAGAGAGCCATCACCAGGGCGCCCTTCAGCTGGACGGTGACGGCCAGCGAGGAGCAGATACCCAGGATGAGAACGGTAATCGGGTTCCCTTTCAGGATCGGGTTGAGGATCGTTTCTTTGAGTTTCTTATCCATGATTATTCCTCCTCTGCATTATGGTTTTCGCAGTGCTCGCAATCTTTCTCGCCGTTCTGGCAGCAGCCGGCGGCGTTGGCGAGGTGGCTTTCGTAGGCCTTGAACCAGACGTTGAGGGCCTCGTTCAGACCCTTGGAAGTCATGGTCGCGCCGGAGATGGCGTCGACGGCGTTGGTGGCGCCGGACTCTTCGGCGTTCTTGCCGAGGTTGAAGAGCAGCTCCTTGCCGAAGTCGACGGTCTTGCCGACGAACTTCTCGCGGAACCAGGCTTCGTCCTTGATCTTGGCGCCGAGGCCCGGGGTCTCGGACTCATGGTCGAAGTAGGCGCCGGCGATGGTCCGGCAGTCCGGCTGGAAGGCGATGTAGCCCCACACGGGGCCCCAGAGGCCTGCGCCGTAGACCGGAATCACGGTGTAGCCGTTCTTGAAGACATAGACCGGGAGGGTGGCCTCGCCGCCGGCCTTGATGGCCTTGTTCTGCGGCTTGAGGTTGTCCACCAGCTCGATGCTGGCCTTCTCGATGGAGAGGGCGCCGTTCTTCTGGCCGTCCAGGTCGATGGTATAGGCTTCGTCGATGTTGTCAGCGTACAGCTGGAGGACACCGGCGTTGTTGGTGGCATAGAGTTCGTCCGTGGGCTTGATCTGCGCGGCGGACATCATCTGGCGGAGGGTCTCCGCCTTGGCGTTGGCCTCCTGCGAAGGCTTCAGCTTCATCGCCGTGAAGGCGAGGACCGCAGCCACGACTACGACCACGAGGGTGGTGTAGATGACAGTATATGCGTTGCTGTTGGTATTCATAAGGCTAGGCGGTTTTGAGTTTCTTGGCCTTGCGGGAGATGTGGGCGCTGGTGACGCAGTGGTCGATCAGCGGGGCGAAGACGTTGCAGAGCAGGATGGCGAGCATCATACCCTCGGCGTAGCCCGGGTTGAACAGACGCACCGTGACGCACAGGGCGCCGATCAGGAAGCCGTAGATCCACTTGCCGCACTCGGTCTGGGCGGAGGTCACGGGGTCGGTCGCCATGAAGACGATACCGAAGGCGAAGCCGCCGTAGAGGAGCTGCATGTAGGCAGGGATGGTGGAGATGCCGGCGAGGTCGGCGATGCCGCCGACGCACAGGGCGCCGAGCACGCCGCTGAGCATGATCTTCCAGCTGGCGATGCCGGTCCAGAGGAGGATGGCGGCGCCAAGGAGGATGGCGATCACGGAAGTCTCACCGACGGAGCCGGGGACCGTACCGATGAAGAGGTCCCAGAAGCCGGTGCCGTACTGGGCGGAAGCGCCGTCCAGCGCGAGCGGGGTGGCGCCGGTGAAGCCGTCCACGACCTGCTCGGTCGGCTTGAGGGAGATCCAGCAGTTGGAGCCGGACATATAGCTCGGATAGGAGAAGAAGAGGAAGGCGCGCGTCAGGATCGCCGGGTTGACGATGTTCATGCCCGTGCCGCCGAAGACTTCCTTGCCGAAGATGAC
>LUZH01000054.1 GCA_001602885.1 Bacteroidales bacterium Bact_16
TACTGCGGTACGCACGCGCTGATGGCCGACATCCGGATCGACCAGGTCATCGAGTTCCAGGGGCTTTTCCTGGACCGGATGCGCGGTGCGCACGCGGACATCCTCGCGGCGCTCTCCGAGGGCAAGATCCCGGACGACGCGCCCGCGGTCATCGAACAGGAAGCGGCCGACATCTGCCGGCTGCTGAATCAGAAAGCATAAGGAGAGAGGAGCGTGGCATCACTTCGGGAGATCAAAGACCGGATCGGATCGGTCCGCAGCACGCTGAAGATCACTTCGGCGATGAAGCTCGTCGCGTCCGCGAAATTGCGGAAGGCGCAGCGGGCCATCGAGGCCCTGCGCCCGTACGAGCGTACGCTCGCTGAGGTCTTGGCGGCGGTCGCATCCTCCCAGCGGGCAGACGGAAATCATTTTTCGGACAGGTTTGCCGAAAAACCAATTTCCGATCCGCCCTCCACAACGCCGACGCACGATGCGGCCACCGCCAAGGGTAAGACCGCGATTGTGGCAATTGCGTCCAACAGCTCGCTGTGCGGCGGGTTCAACGCCAACGCCGCCCGCCTGGCCCTGGAGACCATCCGCGCCTGCGAAGGCGCCGTGGAGGTCTTCCCCCTGGGCCGCAAGATGGCCGAAGCGCTGAAGCGCGCCGGCTACACCGCCGAGCAGGACTACAACGACCTCGTCGGCCACCCGTCCTATGAGAAATCCGCCGCCCTGGCCCGCACCCTCGCGGAGCGCTTCCAGGCGGGCGAACTGAGCCGCGTGGTGCTCGTCTACAACCGCTTCCGCTCCGCCTCCTCGCAGGAGCCCGTCGCGGAAGACTATCTTCCGTTCGGCGGCGAGATCCTTCGCTGCGCTCAGGATGACAGCGGGAGCGCAGCGGACTACATCCTCGAACCGGACGCTGAGGCGCTCGTCGCCCAGCTGCTCCCGCAGGTGATGATGCTCAAGTTCCACGCCGCCGTCCTTGACTCCGCGGCAGCAGAACAAGCCGCCCGCACCTTGGCGATGCAGACGGCTTCAGACAATGCCGAGGACCTTCTCGGCGAGCTTACGCTCGAATATAACAAAGGGCGTCAGCAGAAAATCACCGCAGAGATTCTCGACCTGCTGGGAGGCGCCGCCGGGTAAAAGAATCTTTATCTACCGTTGTTCAGCAGGTAATTGAAGGAGCCGAGCGCGTCAAGCTTTCCGCCGGCCGCACGGCCCTGGCGGTTGATCGCGTTCGGGTCGGAGCCATTGATCATGGCCCGCTTCAGCATCGTGTTGGTGAATCCCTGTCCACCGAAATAGGAGACGATCAGCGCAGCCACGCCGGCAGCGTGCGGCGAAGCCATCGAGGTGCCGGGCATGAAGGCGTAGTTGTTCGTCGGGACCGTGCTGAGGACCCATTCCTGGGCGCGGGAACTCGAATCGGATCCGCCGGGGGCGAGCAGGTCCACCCAGTCGCCATAGTTGGAGAAACGTGCCATCTTGCCGTCCGGGCCGAAGGCGCCCACGGCGATGACCGGCTCATAGCTGGCCGGCGTGCCGTAGCGGTAGCCGTCGTTGCCGGAGGCGAAGAAGATGACGCCGCCCGCCATCGGGCCGGTCTGACGGCCGCGGGCGTCCAGGCCTGCATTCGCGATGAAATAGTCGATGGCCGAGCGGAGCGCGGAGCTGGTGGAGTTGAACTGCTGGGCGGTGCGGCGCGCCTGGCTCTCGGAGCGGGCGACGTAGCCCCAGCTGCAGTTCATGATCACGGCGCCGTGGTCGGCGGCCCAGACGATCGCCGAAGCGTCGTCGCCGGAATCGGAGCTTCTCGGGCCGAAGATCGGCAGGGTCATGATGCGGACGCCGCCCTGGCCGTTGCGGCCGCCGGCCACGCCGCAGACACCGATGCCGTTGTTGTTGACGGCGGCGATGGTGCCGGCCACGTGCGTGCCGTGGTCGTCGGCGAACATCTGGGTGCCGGAGTAGCCGGACACGAAATTGTGGCTGCCTTCCGAGGTGGAGAGCACGACGCCGGCCAGGTCCGCATGGCTGCGGTCCACGCCGCCGTCAACGACGGCCACGATGACATTGCTGGAACCGCCGGTGTAGCGGTCCCACACCGGCTCGACATTGATGTCGGCGCCGGCCCTGAAGTTGCTGCGCTGGGCCGTGTTGATGTAGTTCCACTGATAGTTCAGGTACGGGTCGTTGAAGTTGGAATACTTGACCTTCTCGAGCGGGAAGTCCACGGCTTCCACGCCCGGCAGGGTGCTCAGGTCGTCGCCCGCTTTGGTCTGGGAGACGGCCGGGTCGTAGGTGACGCGGTACCAGCGGTGCAGGCCGGCGGCGCGGTGACGCGCTTCGAACTCGCCGGCGTCCGGGAACACACGTTCGATCTGCTGGATGCCGATGGCGTCGAACGCCTTCGTGCGCGGGGTGTCCGCGAAGCCGTCGGCAGCATCCTCGGTCACGAGCACCACGGCCGTGCCGGGAATGAAATCGGAATTGGCCGGCGCGGCGGAAGCATCTTCGGCCGGCTTCAATCCGTCGGTAGTACATCCTGTAAGGATCAGAAGCAGAGAAGCTAATAAGCTTGAATAGTGTTTTTTAGACATAGTTTAGATAATTAGAAAAACTTAATAACTATACACTGCCCGGGGGCGCTATTTCTTGGCGATCGTAAATTCTTCTCCGTTGACGTGCAGGGTGTAGGTACCTGCCGGCAGACCCTTCATATCGATATCCACCGGCTGGAAAGGACCGGCAGTCACATTCTCTGACTCATAAACTTCATTGCCCCGCCTGTCGTACAGGATCACGGTGAGCAGCCGCATCGCGTCGGGACGCACGTGGAGCCAGTCTTCGACCGGGTTGGGGTAGATGTCCAGCGTCCTGGACGCATCGCGTCCCAGGATGTGGAGTTCGACGTCGCAGGCGGCCTTGCGCGCGTCGGTGGCCGAGATGGTCACGACGGCGTGGCCGAAGCCGCCGGCCTTGACGGCCAGCTTGTTGTCGGCCGTCAGCTCCGCCTCGGCGACCGGGTCGCCGGAGACGGACAGGGTGTAGACGGGCGCTTCCCCGTCCGGGTCCTGGAAATATTTGTCAAGCTCCCATTCGAAAGTCTGGAGCTCTTCGTCCGTAGCGTCCAGGAGGACGTTGCCCATCGGGAACGCCAGCTCCGGCGCGTGGTTGGGGAGGATGGTCAGCGGGAATGTCCGGCTGGCCTCGGTGCCCACGCGGATGGTGTAGCCGTAGGTGCCGGGTTCCGCCTTGAGCGCGTCAAGCTGCAGCTCGACGCGGGTCGCGGAGCAGAAGGCCGTGAGTCCGGGGCAGTCGGTCTCGAACGTGACGGGCAGGCGCTTCTTGTGGTTGCCGCTGATCCTGACCAGGGTCCCTTCGGTAAGGTGGGACTTGACCTCCCACGGTCCGCTCTGCTCGGGAAGGAAAGCGATCTCTCCTTCCGGGAGCCCTCCCTGCTCGATCATATACTGGAATGCGCCGTAGGCGTCCAGCATGCCGCCGCCGACCACGCGGCCCTGCAGGTTGAGGAAATCCTTGTTGGCGCCCTCCAGCATGGCGCGCCGGAGCATCTCGTTGGTGAATCCGGGCCCGCCGAAGTAGGAGACCAGCAGGGCGGCCACGCCCGCGGCGTGGGGAGAAGCCATCGAGGTGCCGGGATAGAAGTCGTATTTGTTCTTGGGCACGCTGCTGAGCACCCATTCCTGCTTGGTGTAGTTGGAATCGGATCCGCCGGGGGCCACGAGGTCGACCCATTCGCCGTAATTGGCGAAGCGGGCGATCCGGCCGTCCGGGCCGTGCGCGGCCACGGCGACGACGCGGTCGTAGATGGCCGGGACGCCATAGCGGTAGCCGTCGTTGCCGGAGGCGAAGAAGATGAGGCCGCCCTTCATGGGACCGACCTGGTTGCCGTTCTCGTCCAGACCGGCGTAGTCGGTGAAGTAGTCGATGGCCGACTTGGTCGCGGAACTGCCCCGCAGGAAACGTTCGGCCCCCTGGCGCGCCGAGCTCTCCGAGTAGTAGACATTGCCCCAGCTGCAGTTGGCGATCACGGCGCCGTGGTCCGCCGCCCACACGAGCGCAGCGGCGTCGTCGCCGTAGTCGCTGTCTTTCTTGCCGAAGATGTGGCAGGTCATCAGGCGGACGCCGCCCTTGCCGTCGTGGCCGCCCGCGATGCCGCAGACGCCGATGCCGTTGTTGTTGATGGCGGCGATGGTGCCGCCCACGTGGGTGCCGTGGTCGTCCGCGAGCAGCTTCTCCGGTTTGTAGCCGCGCACGAAGTTGCGGCTTCCTTCTTCGACCGAAAGCACGACGCCGTCCAGGTCCTCATGCGACCCGTCCACGCCGCCGTCCACGACCGCGACGATCACATCCCTGGATCCTGTGGTGAACTGCTCCCAGACCGGCTCCACGTCGATGTCGCAGCCGGCCTTGAAGTTTGAGCGTTGAACCGTGTTGCTGTAGTGCCACTGCTGGTCGAGGAGGGGATCGTTGAACAGGGACATCCGGGCCTTGCGCGGCGGGAAGTCCACGGATTCCACGCCCGGGAGCGTGCCCAGGTCTTCGCCGGCCTTGGTCTGGGAGACGGCCGGGTCGTAGCTGACGCGGTACCAGCGGTGCAGGCCGGCGGCGCGGTGGCGCGCCTCGTAGGGCCCGGCGTCCGGGAAGACGCGCTCGATGCTCTGGACGCCGATGGCGTCGAACGCTTTCGTGCGCGGGGTGTCTTCGAAGCCGTCGGCCGCATCTTCGCTCAGATAGAGCAGGGCCACGGCCGGCGCGGCGTCTGTGCCGCCGGCTTCGGCGGTCCTTTCGGAGGTGGTCGGGATCTCATTGACGCTGCATCCGGTCAGCGCCAGGATCAGGCTTATGAAGAAGAAAGAAGAGTGTCGTTTAGTCATATTCGCTTGTTTGAGGAGCCCAAATATATGTAAAAATCTCCTCAAACAGTTTTGTTTCTTTTGTGAAATCGGCAATTCTTGGGCCTGGAAGGCCATTTTCAGCAGGGTTGGCCGCACTATAGGTACCGTGAGATAACCCTTTGTAAGACAAGGATATGTAACATCTGTGTTATATCCTCTCCCGGGGCTTTTTTCCACTTTCAAAATGAAATCTCGCGGGGCCGGAGAAACCGCATCGGGACGCCGATCCGCATCTTTGGTGCGGCGGGCGGAGCCATACAGCCCCAATCTGAAATCTCTATTGGACGTAGCTGTAGGCTGGGGTCGCCGGTCGCCGGACACCATAACCAGCTATAAATCAGCTATTTAAAAACAAGCGAGAGATTGTAAAATTTTTTTTATCTTTTAATCCGTAAGTTTAAAACAGACTTTGGTTTCAATCCGAAATTTAAAATCTTCAAAACTCGCGAAATCATCCTTTTTTACCCTCGAATTCGCTCACAGGCACAATTCTTTGCAAG
>LUZH01000055.1 GCA_001602885.1 Bacteroidales bacterium Bact_16
CCATGTTGGAATCCACGCTGATGAACTTCACCTTGTCGATGAATTCCTCGACGGTGTCGCTGACGTATTTGACGGCGACGTCGCTCGCATTGAGGATGGTGACGCAGCTCTGGTCCTCGTCGCCGGAGGCGCAGGGCATCACGAAGAGCGTCTCGACGCCGTTGTGCGCCAAGCCTTTGACGATGCCTTCGCACGCAGTGCCAAGGCCGCCGGCGATGTGAGGCGGGAACTCCCAGCCGAACATCAGAACTTTCATTGACTACTCCTCCTTGTATTTGTCCAACATATACTCGATGGCCAGCAGGGCCGCCGTGCTGAGCGCGGACGATATGGCCCCGTGGGGCTCGTGCGGGGGATCTCCGTCGTAGAGCTCCGAGAAGGCGCCGACGCCGTGCTTGCCGAGGTCGGCATAGAAGCCTTCGATCAGCCATTCGGCCCGCTTCCAGAAGGCCGGGCCCTTGATCTTGAAGCTCACCGCCACGTAGGGGCGGAGCAGGAACGGGCGCGTGCTGCCCTGGTGGTAGGCCAGGTCGCGCTCGCGCTGCGTGCCTTCGTAGACCGCCTTGTAGCGGGAATCACGCGGCGAGAGCGTCCGCAGGCCGCGGGCGGTCACCAGTTCGTTGTCGAAGATGCGCAGGATCGAGGGCGCGAGGGCTTCGTCGACCGGGGAATACGGCACCGAAAGGGCGTAGATCTGGTTGGGACGGATGTCCATGTGCTGGCCTTCGTTGTCGACATAGTCGGCCAGGCAGCCGACCTGTTCGTTCCAGAACATCTTCTGGTAGTTGGCCTTGATCAGGTCGCGGATCGCGGACCACTTGTCCACGAAAGGATTCTTCTTGGGGCCGAACTGCTTCTCCATCTCCACGGCGAAGCAGACGGCATTGTACCAGAAGGCGTTGGTCTCCACCTGGTAGCCGGCGCGCTCGGTGACGGCGCGGCCGTCGATGTAGGCGTTCATCCAGCTCAGGGCCACGCCGTCCTTCTGCGCCCAAAGCAGGCCGTTGGGCTGCATGGACACCTCGGCGCGCTCGCCCGGGAGATAGCTCTCCAGCACGCTGCGGACGATCATCCCGTAGCGCTGCCAGACCTTCTTGGGGTCGGCGCCGTAGTCGATGTAGTCCTGCAGGCAGCTCACCAGGCACAGCGGGGCCTCCACCTGCGTGGTGCGGATGAACAGGCGCTCCTGCTGGTCGGCGATCAGGTTGTCGAGGATCTCCTCGAACTGGGCCGGATCGTTGAGCCCGAAGAGCGTGAGGCCCGGCAGGGCCTGGAGCGTCTCGCGCAGCAGGCCGGTGTAGAGCCAGGAATAACCGGCGTTGATCCGCCGGCAGTTGTTATGGTTGGTGATCAGCGTGTCGGCGCAGCGGCGCAGCTGGTCACGGTAGCTCGTGATCTCGCCCGCCTCGTCCACGAACGTGGAGAAGCGGTCCTTGAAGTCGGCAGGATCCTCCTGCGTGGTCGAGGCCGACAGCACCAGCGACTCGCCGGGCTTGAGCTTCGCCTCGAAGCAGCCGGGGACCATCAGGTCCTCCCGGCAGTCGAATCCCCGGCGGTATTCGTCGGAGTAGGTGATGGATTTGTTCCAATAGGCGCCGGCGGCGAAC
>LUZH01000056.1 GCA_001602885.1 Bacteroidales bacterium Bact_16
AGGAGAAGGGGCAGGAGAAGGGGCAGGAAGGGGGCAGGTGGTGGGCCGGGAGGATAATCCGGGAATATTACTATCTTTGCAGGATATATTATGAAAGCATTCTGGCAGATACTCAAGCGCTATGTCGCACCATATAAGGGCTATGTGGGAGGGTCGGTGGTTCTCAATATCCTTTCGGCCGTCTTCAATGTCTTCTCGTTCTCGCTGTTGATCCCGATCCTGCAGATCCTCTTCAACGTCGACGAGACCCACTATGAATTCATCCCCTGGTACCGCGGGATGGACTTCAAGGAGATCTCCAACAACGCCTACTACTACGTCTCCCAATACGTCCTCGAATATGGCCAGAGCCATGTCCTGTTGATGCTCTGCCTCTTCTTCATCGCGATCGTGCTCATCAAGGTGGCCTGCTATTTCGGCGCAGCCGCCGTGATGGTCCCGATCCGCACGGGCGTGGTCAAGGACCTGCGGATGGAGATCTACCGCAAGATCCTCGCCCTCCCGCTCGGCTTCTTCAGCCAGGAGCGCAAAGGCGACATCATCGCCCGCATCAGCGGAGACGTCCAGGAGGTCGAGACCTCCATCACCAGCACCATCGAGATGCTGATCAAGAACCCCATCCTGATCATCATCTATCTCTTCGTCCTCTTCCGCATGTCCTGGCAGCTGACGCTGTTCGTGATCATCTTCGCCCCGTTGATGATCGGCATCATCAGCTTCACCGGGCGCCGCCTCAAGGCCGATTCGGCCGAGGCGCAGAAGTTCTGGAGCGACACGATGAGCCAGGTCGAGGAGACCCTCGGCGGCCTGCGCATCGTCAAGGCCTTCCGCGCCGAGCGCCGGATGGAAGGCCGCTTCGAGGGCGTGACCGAGAACATGCGCCGCAAGAACAACCAGGTGGCCGTCCGCCAGGCGAGCGCCCATCCGGTCAGCGAGTTCCTCGGCTCGGCGATGATCGCCATCGTGCTGTGGTTCGGCGGCACCCAGATCCTGGGTGCAAACGCCGTCATCGACGCCCCGTCCTTCATGGCCTACATGGCCATCCTCTACAGCGTCATCCAGCCGATCAAGGACCTCTCCAAAGCCGCCTACGGCATCCCCAAGGGCCTCGCTTCGATGGAGCGCATCGACGCCATCCTGCGCGCGGAGAACCCGATCAAGGAGCCCGCGCAGCCCAAGCCGCTGGACGGTTTCCGCGAAAGCATCCGCTTCGAGGGCGTCTCCTTCTCCTACGAAGGCGGCCGCGAGGTGCTGCACAAGGTCGACCTCGAGATCCCGAAGGGCAAGACGGTCGCCATCGTGGGCGCGAGCGGCGCGGGCAAGTCCACCCTCGTGGACCTGATCCCCCGCTTCTACGACCCCGCCGAAGGTCGCATCACCCTGGACGGCACCGACATCCGCGACGTGGCGCTGAAGGACCTGCGCGCCCTGATGGGCAACGTCAACCAGGACCCGATCCTCTTCAACGACACGGTCTACAACAACATCGCCTTCGGCAAACACGACGCCACGCGCGAAGAAGTCGAGGCGGCCGCGCGCATCGCCGGCGCCCACGACTTCATCCTGGGCCGCGACGGCGGCTACGACAGCAACATCGGCGACCGGGGCGTCAAGCTCTCCGGCGGCCAGCGCCAGCGCATCAGCATCGCGCGCGCCATCCTCAAGAATCCCCCCATCCTGATCCTCGACGAGGCCACGGCCTCGCTGGACACGGAGTCCGAGCGCAGCGTCCAGGAAGCCCTGGAGAAGCTGATGGCCGGACGCACCACCATAGCCATCGCCCACCGGCTGAGCACCATCAAGCACGCCGACGAGATCATCGTGATGCACGAAGGCCGCATCGTCGAGCGCGGCACCCACGAGAATCTCCTCGCCCAGGGCGGCTATTACAGAAAACTTCATGACATGCAGGCTCTCTGATGAAACCTAACCGTACACGCTCCATCATCTTCTCGATCGTCACGGTCCTCTATATCGCGGCCGTGGCCTATCTGTGCTTCGCGAACTTCAAGAAACTTCCCGACTTGCCGAAGCTCTTCCTTGGCATCCCGACCGACAAGGTCGTCCATTTCTGCATGTTCTTCCCCTTCCCGATCCTGGCCTATCTGGCCTACGACCGCTACACGGACACGCCGCTCAAGGCCTTCGCCGCGCTGATCAGCATCTTCGCCATCGGCTGCATCTTCGCCGGCGTCACCGAAATCATCCAGGGTTCGCTCTCCTACCGGAGCCAGGACCCCAGAGACTTCGGTGCCGATTGCCTCGCCATCGGCATCGCCTCGCTATTGACCTTCATCGTCGATCTCTCCAAGATGCGAAAACACAAATGTCCAGCCAGACCCGCCCATTCCTTACGGCGCTCCTGACGGTCTTCCTGACCGTCCTGCCCGCCGCAGCACAGGCCCCGCGCATCCGCGACCTGCGCCCCATCTGCGACACCCTCACCGCGCGGCTCCACCGCCGCACCACCGTGGACTACCGCGTCACGGCGACCAAGATCAAGGTCAGCGGCAACAAGCTCGACATCACCTTCAACAACAACCTTTCCTACTTCCCCTGGCACGAGGCCGACGTGGCCTGGTTCCGCCAGCAGCTCGAGAAGGAGTGGAGATGGAAAGACTACCAGCCCGGGCGGATCATCACCAACCGCTACGAGCTGGAGGAGCTCGCGACGCCCGTGCTGGGCTCCAACGGCAAGCCGTCCGGCTACGCCCTCAGCACGGAGGACCCGCGCCAGACGCAGGCGCGCTTCATCGAGCGCGTCGGCGCGCGCCGCTGGCTCAAAGGCCTCAACGACCGCTACATCGTCCTCTGGCAGAGCCACGGACGCTATTTCAACGACGCCGACAGCCTCTGGAGCTGGCAGCGCGCCTGCATCCACCGCACGGTGGAGGACATGTACACGCAGACCTACGTCCTCCCCTTCCTGATCCCGATGCTGGAGAACGCCGGCGCCTACGTGATGACGCCGCGCGAGCGCGACACGCAGGTGCGTGAAATCATCACGGACAACGACCCGTCGTTCGGCGGGCCGCGCGAGGGGCTGATGCGCCGCGCGGGCCGCTACCACGAGCAGGGCAGCTGGAGCGACGCCGGCGTGGGATTCGCCGACACCAAGCCCACCTACACCTTCGAAGACTTCCCCTTCCTCGCCGGCACGGTGCGGCAGGCGCAGTGCGCCGGCGCCACCGCCACGGCGACGGCCTCCTGGACGCCCGACATCGAGAAGCGCGGCCAGTACGCCGTCTATATCGCCTATAAATCCCTCCCCAACAGCACCCGCGAGGCCCATTACACGGTCTACCACCTCGGCGGCAAGACGGAATTCACCGTCAACCAAAAGCGGGGCGGCGGCACCTGGATCTACCTCGGCACCTTCGAATTCGCCGAAGGCACCAACGGCAAGGTGGTCCTGGACAACCGCGGCGGCTCCGGCTACGTCGTGACCGCCGACGCCGTCAAGATCGGCGGCGGCATGGGCAAGCTGGAGCGCGCCGGCAGCACCTCCGGGATGCCGGCTTCCG
>LUZH01000057.1 GCA_001602885.1 Bacteroidales bacterium Bact_16
CGTCTTGATGTCCATCTTGCCGTCGCGGATCTTGGTGTTGTTGATGTCGTTTTTCGCGGAGATGATGTAGATCTCGTCGCTGCTGCGCTCCCAGACCTTCTCAGGGACGGGAACGGAAAGGCGTGCCATCCGCTTGTGCGCTTCGCAGAAGCACTGACCGAAGCTGCGGAATTCGAAGCGAGGTTTGGAAATCTCGCCAATTTTAAGTTCTGCCATAATAAAAAACTAGAGTTTGTATATAGAAGTTAATTCCTTACATAATCATCTTCTTCAGCTGCCGTGGAGTTGGCTGCGCCCGGGGTGAAGGCGTCCGTACGCATCCACTTGCCCGTTCCGTCGGGGACGCGGCTCCAGGAGCCGGCGTAGTTCGAGATGGAAGCGCCCCACTTGCCGTCTTCATCCTTGTCGCCGCGCTGGAAGGCGTCCAGCTTGGTGCCGTCCGGGGCGAAAAGCTCGACGATGACGCTCTTCTTGGCGGAGAAACCGCTGGTGAAGCCTCTCTCGGTGGTCTTCTTGGCGCCCACGATGGCAAACCAGCCCTTGGCCGGGACGACCTCGCCGTCGATGCCGGTCCAGCAGTTGCCCTCGTCCTTGGAGATGGTCACGCCGGTGAGCTTGATGGGGAAGTCGCTGGCGTTGTAGAGTTCGAAGAACTTCTCCTCGTCGGCACCTGCGCCATAGACCTCGTTGAGCTTGAGCTTGGTCCAGTCGGTGGCAGGATCGCCCACCTTGTAGGAATACTTGTCGGAAGTGGTGGTGAAACCGGCTTCGTTGGTGACGGTGACGGTGAATTCGACCGTGGTGCCGTCGGCCTGGGCCGGGATGGTGGCGGTATAGCTGCTGCCGGTACCGGACATCGCGACGTCCGTGCCGTTGTACTTCAGGGTGGCGGCGGTCACCTTCTGGAGACCGGAGACGGTGGCGGTCACGACGACGTCGGAAATGGAGGTGGGAGCCTCAGGGGTGAAGACCACCTTGTCGATGCTCGACGGGCCCTTGAAAATTTCGTCCTTCACGCAGGCCGAAAGGGAAAGGAGAGCGGCCGCGATGAACAATATCTTTTTCATAATCAGATTCTTTTAAGGATTAGAAGTCGATTTCAAAACGGACGGCGAGCATGGAGTAGTCCACGCCGGCCTTGCCGGACTCGGTGACCACCTTCGTGTAGTCGCGCGTCGGCTTGCCGGCAGCGTCGAGACCCACGTAGAGCTTGTCCTTGCCGTTGGCGTAGCGGTCGTTGTTGTTGTACTGGTAGTTGAGCTGGACCTTCACGTTGTTGTTCACCCACCAGTTGAGGCCCACGGTGTAGGCTTCGGCGCTGCCGCCGAACACCTTGCGCTCGGGAGCGTTGAGGTCGAGGAACTCGTAGCGGAAGCAGAGCTCGAGGTCGCCCCACTTCTTGCCGGGCTTAATCTTGGTGTACTTGCCGCCGTTGGCGTCGTAGCGCTGCCGTCCGCCGAAGAGGAGGTAGCCTGCCTGGGCGTACCAGCCGGAGAAGTTGATGGAAGAGACGCCGTCGTCGTTGAAGCGCACGTTGTCGCCGACATAGGCCGCCTCGTAGCGGAGGCCGTTCCAGTGGCCGGCCAGCTCAACGGTCCACAGGTTGTTGTGGTCGTAGCCCTTCAGGTTGTTGGTGTCCATGTACTTCTTGCGGTTGATGCTGGTGGAGTTGCGGGCGCTGGCGCGGTAGGTGCCCCATTCGCCGGTGGCCTGGCTCACCTTGGTGGTGCGGTAGGAATAGGCCGCGCCGATGTGCAGGCTGGCGTTGTCCAGCTTGTAAAGCGGGCGGAAGACCACCTTCGTGGTGAGGGAATAGCCGGCGTTGCGGCCGAAATCCTTGTTGTTGTCAGCCACGTTGGTCCACTCTTCGCTGCCGGCCACTTCCTGCGTGAAGGCGCCTGCGCTGATCCACAGCCAGTCCTTGGCATACTTGGCGTTGATGCCCAGATGACGGGACGGGGTGAGGGCGGAGCACACCATCGGACGCTCCATGAACTGGAGGTAACGGGAGGTGGTGTTGCGCTGGATGGAGAAGTTCTCCTTGAAGTTGCCCACCTGGAGATCCAGGTTCGGGATGCCGGTATAACGGATCAGGGCGTCCTTCAGCTCCACGAGACCGTTGGCAAGGTCCATGTCGAACTCGCCGTACCAGCTCTCGTCGATCTGGCCTTTGACGGCGAAACGGGCACGGCGGATGCTGGTGCCGTTGCCGATCGGGTCGGCGTAGTCGGGGGCGCCGAAGAAGACGGCGCCGTCGGCCTGGGCCCGGATGTCGAACCAGAGCTTATAACCCGAAGTCGGGGAAGCCAGGACGAGGATGCCGTCCTGGGCCTCCACGTCGAGCCGGTCGGAGGACACCGCCACACCGTACTGGTTGTACTTGACGGGCTCCTGTGCAAATGCCGCTGACAGGGCCGTCAGCAGGATTGCGATCATGCAAATTGGTTTACGCATAGTGCTTCAAAATTTGGTATTTGGTATTAGGGTATTTCAGATGGACTTGATGAACTGAACGAGGTTGTCGGAGCGCTTGAGCCCCAGCTTGATCCGAAGGCGGTAGCGGCTGATCTCGGCGCTCTTGGGCGTGATGTTCATCAGCGTCGCGATATATTTGGAAGAGAACCCCTGACGCAGGAGGATCGCCAGCTTGCGCTCGCTCTCGGTCAGGTTCGGGAAGGATTCTTTCAGGCGCATGTTGAAGTCTTTGTGCAGGATCTCCGACTGCGCGTAGAAATCGTTCATCTCGCGGGAAAAATACATCCGCTCCCGCAGGGAGCTCAGGAGCGCGTCGGTGGCGGCGTCCTTCTCGGCCGGGTCCGTCAGGCTCCTCACCTGGGAGAGCTGCTCGTAGACGCTCTCCATATATTCTTTCTGCTCGCTCACGCCCACGGCGAAATCGACCAGCTCCTTGCGCTTGATGTCCAGCTTGTTGAGCAGGTCGCGCTCGTTCATCTCGGCCTTCACTTCGAGGGCCGAGAGGGTCTTCTGCGCATTGTATATCTGCTGTTCGCGCGAGACGAGGATCTGCCGCTGAAGGTCGCGGCGCCGCTGGGCCCGGAAATACAGGGAGAGCACCGCCGCGATGACAATGGTGCCGAGGACGATCAGGGTCGGGGTGATCCGGGCGTTCCAGTCCGTGCGGCCGGCATCCTCCGGCGACACGTTCAGGATCATCGACAGGCTGTAGCAGACGAGCAGGCCGAGGATCGGGCACACGACGGCGGACAGGGCGGCCTTGAGCACCTTCTCCCCTTCCACCAGCGCCTTGCGGCGGGACAGGCTCACGCCCACGAGCGCCGCCAGGAGCAGGACCGGAGCGGGCAGCGGCGTGGCCGTCAGGCCGAGCCGCGCGAGGACCGGCAGGGAAAACACCAGATAGGTCAGGCCCATCGCCGACAGGATGGCGAACACGGAGCCGGACGAGAAATCGAGGTCCTGGTCCGCGACGTGCCAGGCCTTGGCGGCGAACTCCGGACGGACCAGCAGGAAAAGCAGCAGGGCGGGGACGGCCGCCACGGCGGCGGACACCGGGCCGGCGCCGAAAGCGGACACCGGGAAGAAGGCGACGATGGCGCCCAGGTTCCACGCCGCGGCCCCTGCCAGCAGGAAAGCGGCCAGGATACTCCCCACCAGGAGGCGGTGGTCGGAAATGACCAGATGGACCGGGCGGCTGCCCGGACGACGGACCGTCAACGCGACGAGCCCCGCGGCAAGCAGGCCGCAGAGCAGCGGGGCGGCGATCCAGGAAGCCGCCGTGCGCGCGGTGAGCGTCCAGTCCAGCGCCCCTTCCGTCATGAGGCGGAAACCGGCCACGGAGCCCAGGAATGCGAACGGGACCGCGGTGGAGGGGCTGATCAGGGAAGCGACCGACACGGCAACCGCCGTCGACAGGACGATGACGAAGAGCGAGGGAAGGTCGGAAGTGGCGAGCTCCGGAAGGATGCCGGACTCCACCGGCACGCCCCAGGCGGCGCACACCAGCGCGCCGACGAAAAGCAGCGGCAGGAGGATCTTGACAGACCAGCGCTCGCTGGCACCGGACGCCCAGACCGGCCCCATCACCGCCGGCAGCTCGAACCGGATGACCGGCCAGACCGCCAGGAAAGTGACAAAGGACAAGAAGAGGATCCGGAACAACATGGCTTACAGACTGCGTTTGATGGCCATCACGGAGAGCTGTTCCGCCACCTTGACCGCCGCGGTGGAGAGGTCTTCGATATGCAGGGCGAAGTAGCGGAGGTGGAATTTCTCGCTCAGCTTGAGGTGCTGCATGTCGTGGAAGACGGTCCGCTTGATGGACTGCGAGAGCTTGACCGCTTCCTTTTCATAGAAATAGACCCGGTGGGACGATTCGGAGACCTTGTCGGGCTCCGTGAAATAGGCTTTGGTGCCCGGGATGGTCGTCTCGACGGCCGTCGTGGCCAGGTCCGTGAGTTTCATGAACTCCTTCTTCAGCTCCTGCGGCACGTTGGGCGCTTCGATCTCGAACTGGATCAGGTCGTTGGACAGGATCGTGAAGATGTGGTCGAAACGCTCGAGCAGGCGCATGATGTCGCCCCGGTACCGGATGAGCGTGCCCCGCGAATAGAGGCTGTTCTCGATCTCGCGGCGCAAGGCGCCCGCCTCGCCCTCGAGCCTGGCCATGGTGGAAAGGTTCTCGGCGAAGCCTTCCGTGTCGTTGTAGAGGTAGCAGCGGATACCATCCTTGAAGATGATCAAGGCCGTATCCACATCATTGAGGAGCTGGTCGACAGACTCGACGAAGCGGAAAGATTTCTTGGCAGAGAACAATTTAAACAGTTTCATCCGGTCTCCAGGTTGTTTGCTCAAAGGTAGCAATTTAAGGAGCAGAAAAACAAGTACTCTACAAGTTTTGCAGTGTTATTGTAGAGTTTTTAAAATCACAAAAAGGCCCCCACACGCGCAGAAGGCCGCTCTCGAAAACAGGTTTGTAGAATTCTCCCGCCCGCAAGGCCGGACAGCTCCCTGCAAACGTCGCTGCGCTCCCCTTCCCACTTCCTGCGGAAGCGGGCCCCTCCCTCTAAGCCGAGGGTGGCATGGTTTGCTGGAAGCTGTCCGGACCTTGCCTGGCAGACACTGGCAGGCATTGGTAATCCAGCGCAGAAGATGCTGATCATGCAGACGCCCGCGCAATAATATATAGGACGCGCGAGAAGAATGTCGAAAAAAGTGAAAAAAGTTTTGGAGATATGAAAAATGTGATTACCTTTGCGGTGTACTAATATACTATTACACGCAGAAACAAAATGAAGAAACTTATGAAAATCGCGCTCCTGATGCTCTGCACGCTTTCTTTCAGCACTGGAGCCTTCGCCGCCCGCCAGGGCGAGACCACCCTTCGCGGTACCCTCGTAGACACCGCCGGCGAGCCGGCCGGTTTCGCTACCGTATATCTTTCGGCCGCCGACGGCACCGTCGTCACCGGCAACACCGCCGACGAGAACGGCCGCTTCGAGCTGCGCGCCGCCGAAGGCACCTACACCCTCGGCGTCAACCTCGTCGGCTACCGCGAGGTCAAGCAGGAAGTCAAGCTCGCCGGCTCGCTCGTCGAGCTGCCCGCCATCACCCTCTCGGAAGACTCCGAGCTGCTCGGCGAGGCGGTCATCTCCGCCGTGATGCCCAAGACCCGCCTCACGGGCGAAGGACTTGCGACGTCCGTGCGCGGCTCCGTCCTGGAGAACGCCGGCTCCGCCCGCGACGTCCTCGGCAAGGTCCCCGGTCTGATCAAGAGCCGCGACGGCCTCGAGGTCGTCGGCAAGGGCGCGCCGCGCATCTACATCAACGGCCGCCGCATGACCGACGCTTCCGAGCTGGACCGCCTCCAGAGCCACGAGATCCAGAGCGTCGAGGTCATCACCAACCCGGGCGCCCAGTATGACGCCACCGTGCGTGCCGTGGTGCGCATCCGCACCATCCGCCGCCAGGGCGAAGGCTTCGGCTTCGACGTCACCCTCTCCGACCAGCAGTCTCTCCAGAAGAAAGACTTCAACGATCCGAGCGGCAACCTCAACGTCAACTACCGCACCGGCGGCGTGGACATCTTCGCCGGCGCCAATTACTCCTCCACGACCCAGACCCAGACCAGCACCCTGACGCAGGAGACGCTCGGCAAGGCCAACTACCGCCAGGTAGAAGACCTGGACGGCTACTTCAGCAACAAGACTGCCGGCGCCAACGGCGGCGTCAACTGGCAGATCGCCGACAACCACTTCGCCGGCTTCAAGCTGGACTACAACAGGAGTATTTCCTACAAGGAGTTCACCTGGATGGAAGGCGACATGTTCGTCAACGGCACCCTGCTCGACCATCTCCGCACGGAGAACACCGGATCCAACGGCAGCCACGCCCCCTACTCCTTAGGTGGGAACGCATACTATAACGGCTCCATCGGCAAACTCGGCATCGACCTGAACCTGGACTACTACAAAGTCACCGACAGCAAGGCCAACACGGCCCTCGAGACCAGCAACATCGAAGGGGCGACGGTGAAGACGGAGTCCGCCTCCAACCTCAACCTCTACGCCGCCAAGCTCGTGCTCTCCTATCCCATCTGGCGCGGCATGCTGCAGGTGGGCACCGAAGAGACCTTCACCCGCGGCAAGGACGACTACACGCTGTCCGGGGCCAACATTCCGGCCTCCACCGCCAAGGTGCGCGAAGACAACATCGCCGCCTTCGCCAACTACGGCTTCGTCCTCGGACAGTTCGGCCAGCTGAGCGCCGGCCTCCGCTACGAGCACGTCAACTACGCCTACGACGACCTCCTGGGCCAGAACAGCTTCACCCGCAAGTATGACAACTTCTTCCCGTCGGTCTCCTTCGCCGGTGTCTTCGGCAAGGTCCAGCAGATGTTGAGCTACAGCGCCCGCACGACCCGCCCGAACTACTCGGCGCTCTCCAACGCGATCCGCTACAACAACCGCTACACCCTGCAGAGCGGCAACGCCGCCCTCCAGCCGCAGACCACCCACTCCATCTCGTCGACCACGGTCTGGAACTTCTTCACCTTCGTGCTGAACTATGACCGGACGAACGATCCCATCATCACCTGGGCGAACATCTACGACGACGAAGGCACCATCCTCCTGAAACCGCACAACCTGGACAAGCCGTACCGCCAGCTGTCCGCCTACGTGGTCGCCACGCCGACCATCGGCATCTGGAACCTGAACTTCGTCGGCGGCGTCCAGCAGGGATGGCTCAACATCGACGTCAAGGATGCCGACAACAAGGTCGTGCGCACCCTCTCCTTCAACGACAAGCCGTTCTTCTTCGTGCAGCTCAACAACACCTTCTCCCTGCCGAAGGGCTGGCAGTTCGAGCTCGGTGCAGAATACCACTCCCCGGGTTACTCCCAGAACATATTCCTCACCAACCACTACCTCGACGTCAACGCTGCCATCCAGAAGACGCTCCTGCGCGATGGCTCCCTGGTGCTCCGCATCACCGGCAGCAACCTCGCGAACCTGGCCTACTACGACATCGACAGCAACACCGGCAACTACCACATCCTCCAGGCCAACCGCTTTGACACGCAGCGGATCGGCATCTCCATCCGCTACCGCTTCAACACCGCGGCCAGCAAGTACAAGGGCACGGGTGCCGGCAAGGATGCAAGAGACCGTATGAAATAGGACCTAAACGACTTCCATATATATCGTGAAAGGAGGTACGCAATTTGCAAGAAATTGCGTACCTTCGCTTTGTTATAACACTATTGCCCAGTATCCATGAGAAAAACTTTCTTCCTGCGCATCGCAGCGATCCTGCTGCCGCTGCTGATGGCCGTGCCCGCCACGGCCGCGCACAAGAATTTCAAGGTTTCCGTCTATGTCCGCGCCTATGAGGTCCAGAAGATGAAGGACCCCGCCTGGCTGGAGTCCACCTGGAAGATCATTTCCGACCAGCTGGACGTGGACAAGATCTATCTGGAGACGCACCGCGACCTGCTGATCGTGGACGACGAGACCCTCGAACAGGCCAAGGCCTTCTTCCTCAAGCGAGGCATCGAGGTGGCCGGCGGCATCACCTACACCATCAACGAAGCCAACGATTTCGAGACCTTCAGCTATTCCGACCCGAAGGACCGCGAGATGGTGCGCCGCATCGCGGAGCACACGGCGAAGCATTTCGACGAATTCATCCTCGACGACTTCTTCTTCACCAGCAGCAAGAAGGACGTGGAGATCGAGGCCAAGGGCGACCGCAGCTGGACGGAATACCGCCTGGAGCTCCTCAAGGAAGCCGGCAAGACGCTCGTCGTCGACCCGGCCAAGGCCGTCAACCCCAAGGTCAAGGTCATCATCAAATACCCCAACTGGTACGACCATTTCCAGGGCCTGGGCTTCAGCCTGGAGGACGGCCCCAAGATCTTCGACGGCGTGTGGACCGGTACGGAGACGCGCGACCCGTCCAGCGCCCAGCATCTCCAGAACTATCTGGGCTACAACATCATGCGCTACTTCGAGCACCTGTCCGGCGGCCGCAACGGCGGCGGCTGGGTGGACGCCGGCGGCATCTTCATGAGCATGGACCGCTACGCGGAGCAGCTGCACCTGACGGCCATCGCCCAGGCGCGCGACGTGATGCTCTTCGCCTACAACCAGCTGCTGGAGGTCCG
>LUZH01000058.1 GCA_001602885.1 Bacteroidales bacterium Bact_16
GCATGGAAGCGGTCGGTATAGGTGATTCCGGTGGCGGGAGCATAGAGGAAGTCGCTCTGCCGCATTCCGGCGCCATCGTCTGCGTTCTGGTCACCGGCAACGGTCCATTCTGAAGGAATCTCCTTCAGGTTCCCGCCATCGCCCCTGAACCAGCCGGAAATCTCTTTCTTCTCTCCGGTCGCTTTCCAGAGGAACGGCGCTTCGGACGGCGCCGCCTTCAGGACGCCTCCGTCTTCGTCGCAGGCCTCATAAATCCTGACGTCGCCGCCAATGCGCAGGGCCACCCGGTCGCGGGCCCGCAGGGCCCCGTCGCCGGGTGCCGCCCGCAGCACGACAGGCTCCGGCGTCTCCAGGGGTTTTCCCATGTCCTGCAGAAACGAACAAGCGGCGAACATCAGCACGATGCCCGCGGCCGTCAAACAGTCTTTTGTCCTCATGGCTGCGCTAAAAGGTTATCTGGACATCGGTCTGGCCCCCGAATTCCCAGTCGTTGATGAAAGTTTCGTATTCCAGGGCGAGGGAAACGACAGAGATCTGGTAAGTATAGATCTTTCCCATCTGCCATTCCGGCACGGAACGGCTGCCAAGCTTGGCCTCCAGCGTATGGACGGCGGTCACGCCATCGACGGTCGCCTCGTATTCGATCACCATCCTGGCCTCGTCCGGAATGGCCTGCGGCAGCATCAGGAAGGTATTGTCCCCGTCCGCGACCGGCTTCCTGCCGTCCGGATCCGCGGCCAGCGTCACGCCGTCCACGACGAAATCGGGCCGGACGGTGAAGCTCACGCCGTCGGGCTGGTCCAGCAGCGTCCATTCGGCATCGCCATGGCGGTAGGAACCTTTCCCGTGGATGTTCTTGAGCGAGATGCTTTTGACCGTTCCGGCGAGGCCGATGTCTCCGGTGACGAACTGGATGGCCGCAAGCCGGTGATGCATCGTCACGGGCACATCTTCGAGTTCTTCGTCGGTGCCCAGCGCTTCGGATCCGCCGGTCATCAGGTCCAGCTGGCCGGACACGTCCGAAGGCACCTCATACTCCAGGGCCAGAGGGCCGGGGACGGAACGGTCCACCAGCCGGACCGGCCCCGTGCCGTCCTGCGGGCAGAAGGGATAGTAGGCCTGGAACAAGATGGATTGGCCGGCGGCCGGCTTGTCATAGCTGCCGACAGTATTCCATCCGGCACCCTTTCTGACGACCTCCCCGTTCCACATATATTCCGGCAGCCCCGGCTGGGCGTCCTTGTCAAAGACGAAAGCCGACATCCCCACGCTCTTGCTGAGCTCATATTCAGGAGCGCCTTTCACGGCGACTGCGTCGGTGGAGAAGCGGAAAGTCCATTTTTTCTGCGGCGCGGCAGGCTCTTCGCGGCTGCACGCCGACAGCGACAGCATCAGGAATGCGGACATGGCCAACGGCCATAGATGAATCCTCATTTCAAAGTGTTTAGATGTGTGAATGTATCAGAATTCAATGTCTTCCGGCTCGTCCGTACCCTCCGTCCAGGGTTCGACGTCGAAGACGAAGCCGGAGCTGAACGGCAACGGCTCGCCGTTGCTGTCATATCCTCCCGTGAAGCTGACGGTAAGGGTATTCGTCGCGCCTGCGACGGTCTTGGGGACATTGACCGGAAGGTACACCTCCCCATAGGAGTCCGCCGAACCAAGCACATATCTGCCCTGGGCGTTCTGGATCCTGCAAAGCAGCTTCAGGTAGTTCTGACCGTTGGCGTCCGCCTCCGCTATGGACACAGGACTTGACTCCTTCGTTTTCCACTTCACGCCTTTTGCCTGCGGCATCACGATGAGGATGGTATCTCTGTGCACCAGGTAAGTCCGGGTGGTCGGGATCTCGAACGGCTCGTCCAGGATGCGCTCGACCTTTCCGCGGGTGGTGCCCTCCGTCCAGGTGCCGGAATTCGATTCCGTGGTGCTGAACGTGAAGGTGCCCGAATTGACCAGGTTATGCACGGAAACGCCGCCTACGAAGACACGCCAGCCTTCTTCCAGCTTGTTGACGATCATGAAGTTCAGGGCGGCGAGCGCGGACTTGAAACGGAGTCCGGAATCGCCGCCGCTCGCGCTCAGGTCCACGCCGATGGAAGAGGCGCACATCAGGTCCAGCTGGTCTTCCGCACGCTCCGGCACGGTATAGGTGAAGGTCTGCTTCGCGGGCGTCATCGTCAGCTTGTCCATGATGCCGCCGGCGTTCTTCTTGGCAAAAGAAGCATTGACGGCATACAGGCTGACAGGTCCGTCAGGAACGGTGAAGCTGCCGCTCTGGTTCCACGTCCCGTCTTCATTTCTCGACAGGATGATGTTTTTCGCGAAGACGTTCTTTTTGCTTATCCCATAGAGGCCATACCGGCCGACATTGAGATTCTCCTGGCGGGAGGCGCGCGTCAGCGGCAGACCTTCTGTCGGGATGTCGTATACAAAAGGTACGGAGGGCGTGTCGTCACCCACATTCTTCGGCTCCTTGACGCAACTGGCGAAGCCCATTGCCAATGCGAGAACGATGACGACAACGTGCGAGGTTTTGTAGAGGATATTCATATGCAGGATTATCGCTCGATCTTGACCAGGGTCATGGTGAAGATCAGCGTGCTGTAGGCGGGGATGTCGTCCATTTTCGTGGCGCCGTAGGCCCACTTGGACGGGATATAGACTTCCCAGGTATCGCCCTCGTGCATCCGCGTGAGGGCGATCTGCCAGCCCATGATGAGCTCGTTCACCCGGAACAGGGCCGGGAGCGCCTCTCCTTCGGTGGTGTCGAACACCGTGCCGTCGATGAGCCGCCCGGTGTAATGGACATAGACGATGCCGCGCGGCGTGGGCTTGCGGGTCCCGCCGCCCTTTTCCAGCACCTTGTACAGGACACCGTTGTCGAGGGCGACGATCCCCTCTTCCTGGGCTTTCGCCGCCAGGAAGGCCTCGTTCGCCTCCTTGTAGGGGTTGGGACGTTTCTGTTTCTTGCGGTAGTACATAAGACGGTGCAAATATACGCTTTCGGAGCTTCATATACAACCCCGGGCGCGGCAAGGATTGTCCCAATTTCCTCTCCGATTGCCCTAAAATATTGTGTCGCTTTTGCCTACCTTTGCACCCGAAATGGACAAAAAGAATCTCTACTGCATCGCCGCCCTGATCTGGGGCATCCCCGGCATCATCATCACCGTCAAAGGCATCCGCGCCTATCTGTCGATGGCGCCGCAGAACCTCTGGTGGCTGCTCCTCATCACCGCTGCCGTCCTCGCCAGCTTCTACATGATGTTCTCACGCATCGTGGACCGCTACTCCGCGCGCATCGCCGCCCAGCCCCAGAAGACCACCGTCTGGCAGACTTTCCCGCTCCGCGGGTGGATCCTGATCGTCTGCATGAGCTGCCTCGGAATCGTCATGAAACACATCCCCGCGGTCCCCGCAGCCTTCACCGCCTCCTTCTACAGCGGCCTCGGCCCGATGCTCCTCTTCGCCGCCCTCCGCTTCCTCCGTCACCGGAAAGACGCATAGCCCCATCCCCGAAGCCTCCTCCCCCGAAAAGCGCCTGCCTCCTCCCCTGGTCGCGGGGTGCGGAAGACGTCCCAAATACTTGCAGGTTAACCGCAAAAACGGCCTTTTTTGCGGAAGACGTCCCATTATTTTGCAGGTTAACCGCACTAGGGGTACGGGCCGCAGGGTGCGGGTCGCGGTATGTGGGATGTGGGGCCGCGGGTCTCGGAGTGCGCCTGGTGGGCGGAGCGGTTTCGACGGCGGGACTTGAAATTCCGGGCAATTATTGCCATATTCGTGCTGCTAAAAGAAAAATCAATTACGATGAAACGCTTCCTCATTACCCTCCTGGCGTTGACCCTCGCGGCCGCCGCCTTCGCCCAGAACAATCAGAAACAGAACATACTCGTGGCCTATTTCTCCGCCAGCGGCAGGACCGCGGCCGTGGCCAGGGACCTGGCCGAGGTGACCGGCGCGACCCTCTACGAGATCAAGCCGGAAGTCAAATACACCGACGACGACCTTGACTACCGCAACCGCCAGTCCCGCAGCACCGCCGAGATGCAGAATCCGGATTCCCGCCCGGCATTCATCCAGGACCTGGAGAATGCCGACAGCTACGACGTCATCTTCATCGGATTCCCCATCTGGTGGAACACCGCCCCGCGGATCGTCAACACCTTCATCGAGGCCTACGGCTTCGCCGGCAAGACGGTCATCCTCTTCGCCACCTCCGGCAGCAGCAACCTCAACAACGCCAACGAGGTGTTCGCCGCCGCCTACCCCGCCATCAACTGGAAGGCCGGCAAGACGCTCAACGGCGCATCCAAGGACGAGATCAAAGCCTGGGCCGACGAGGCCGTCCGCTAGCGCGCCATGCGTAAATTCCTGATCATCTTCACGCTGTTCATCGCCATCGGAGCGGTGGGCGGCGCCGTTATGATGTGGGTCGATCCCAGCGGCAACGGCTGGGGCGGCGCCGCATTGCTGGATATGCTCCGGGCCAAGATGCCCTGGCCGGAAATCTTCTTCAAGGACTTCGTCCCTTCCGGCTTCGTGCTGCTGGCCGTCAACGGCCTCACGCAATTCCTGGCGGCGCTGATGCTGGTCAAGAAGCTGCCGCAGGCCTTTG
>LUZH01000059.1 GCA_001602885.1 Bacteroidales bacterium Bact_16
CTGCGGGGGCATGGCTGCGCTCTATGAGGCCGTCAAGGCCGCCGGCGCCAACGTGGTGGGCGCCGTCTCCACCGACGGCTACACCTACATCGATTCCGCCTCCATCGTGGACGGCAAGTTCGTCGGCCTCGCCCTCGACGAGGACAACGAGTCCGACAAGACCGCCGGCCGCATCGCGGCCTGGGTGGCCGGAATCCAGCCTCTGCTATAGTATATTGCACTATAGGCACTACTACTTTACAAACTATCACCAAGGAGATGCCCGGACCTGCAAGGCCGGGCATCGACGATTTAATCGGGGGAAAAGTTTGCAGGAACCGGCAAAAGCAGTATCTTTGCGCCGGCTTGCAAGGTGCAGGCTAAGGGGTGCTGAGGCCCGTGGGGCCGAGGCTGAGATGATACCCTCACACCTGATCGGGGTAATGCCCGCGTAGGAAATGCTATCTTCCCATTCCCCTTATTGTATAATTTATTTACAATTAAGGTTTTCTCAATGTCCAAACGTTTATTGAACGCCGCTTTTGCCGCTGCCCTGGCGGCCGTCGGCGCCGTGCCTGCCGCCGCCCAGGCCCCGCAGGATTCCCTCCAGGTCGAGCAGCTCCAGGAAGTGGTCGTCAGCGCCGTGCGCGCCTCCAAGAACGCGCCGTATGCCGTCGCCAACATTTCCCGCAGGGAGCTGCAGGACTTCTCCGCGACCGGCGTCGAACTCCCGATGCTTTTCGCCCGCACGCCGGGCATCCTCGCCTGGAGCGAGAACGGCGTGGGCACGGGTACCAGCTATATGCGCATCCGCGGTGCGGGCGGCTCCCGCATCAATGTCACGCTCGACGGCGTGCCCCTCAATTCGCCCGAAGACCAGACGGTCTTCTGGGCCAACATGAACTCCTACGGCGCGCTGATGGGCAGCGTGCAGATCCAGCGCGGCGTGGGCGCCTCCACGAACGGCGACGGCGCCTTCGGCGGCACGATCGCCCTGGGCACCAAGGCCCCTTCACTGGTCCCGGCGGCCGAGCTGAACGTCGCTTTCGGTTCCTGGAACACGATGAACCTGGGCGCGAGCGTGTCCACGGGGCTTCTTTTCAACCATCTGATCATTGAAGGCGCTTATCGCCAGACCAAGACCGACGGCTACCTGCACGGCACCGCCGGCCGCTCGGGCAGCTATTTCGGCGGCCTGACGTGGCTGGGCCGCGGCTGGAAGCTGTCCTACAAGCTCGTCGGCAATTTCGAGACCACCGGCCAGGCCTGGAACGGCGTGACGGCCGGCAACGACGACTATTCCCTCATGGACGGCATGTCCCTGGGCAAGACCGGCATCCTGACCTACGCCGACCTGTGCGAGGCCGGGCTGGGGCAGTTCAACTCGCTCTATGAGCGGATGGATATTGCGGACGGGAAGTGGACCGTCGCGCGCCACGCGCTCAGCGACGGTACGCTCTGGCCCCGCACCACGGACAACTTCTGGCAGACCCACCACATCGTGAACTTCGCTTGGGACATCAACGATTACTGGAAGCTCTCCGTGTCGCCGCACTACACCCACGGCTACGGCTACTACGATGAGTTCCGCTACAACAACAAGCTCATCAAATACGGCCTGGAGTACTTCAAGGACGCCAATGGCAACAAGGTCAAGAAGGTGGACTTCGTCCGCCAGAAGGGCCTCCTGCAGGACGCCTGGGGCGCCGTGGCGAACGTCTCGTTCCGCAAGGACGCCTGGGACGTCGTCGGCGGCCTGTCCTGGCAGCAGTTCCAGGGCAACCATTTCGGCTACCTGACCTACACCAGCAGCCAGGCTGTCGCGGAGAAGTATGGCATTTCCAAGGAGAAGCCGCTGCAGTATTATGATTCCGACGCGTCCAAGCTTGACCTGAGCGCCTTCGTCAAGGCTTCCTTCGCCATCGACGAGGCCTGGAGCGTGTTCGGCGACCTGCAGTTCCGCCACGTCGGCTACAAGACCGACGGCTACAACGACAAGTACATCATCGACAAGAATACCGACATCCCGAGCAAGCACATGCTGGATGTGGACGTGAAGTACAATTTCTTCAACCCCAAGGCCGGCGTCAACTTCCACCGCGGCGGCCACCGGGCGTTCGCGTCGTTCGCGATGGCACATCGCGAACCGGAGCGCAACAACTTCACCGACAATGGCCTGTATCCCGCCCCGCGCGCCGAGCGCGTCTTTGACTGGGAGGCGGGCTACCAGTTCGACGCCCGCCGTTTCCGCGCCGGCGCCAACTTCTACTACATGCGCTACAAGGACCAGCTGGTCCAGACCGGCGCCAAGAGCGATATCGGCGAGGCGCTGACCACCAACATCCCGGATTCCTACCGTCTTGGCGTCGAGCTGACGGCCGGCTGGGACGTCACGTCCTGGCTGACCCTCGAGGGCAACGCCGCGCTGAGCCGCAACCGCCTGATCGACTTCGACGAAGTCATCGAGGACTGGGACGACTGGGAGGGCAACTCCGACTTCGCCCTGTATCATTGCGACGGCAACGGAGACGAGGCGCGCGCTTTCCACCACGAGGACAAGGCCCTGGCCTTCTCGCCGTCGGCGATCCTCAATGGTTTCATGAACTTCCATTTCGGCGCCTTCCGCGCCGTCTGGCACACGGGCTTCGTGAGCCGGATGTATCTGGACAACAGCGAGAACGAACTCCGCTCGTTGCCGGCCTACACCCTGTCTGACCTGTCGTTCAACTACACCATCCGGACGCGCTGGATGCCGAAGGTCATCGAGCTGGGCGTCGACTTCAACAACGTCTTCTCCGCCCGCGTGGCGCAGAGCGGCTGGGTCTACAGCGCCGTGTGCGAGAGCTCCGGCTTCACGCCCGACAACCGCTACTACCAGATCGGCTTCGTGCCGGTGGCTCCGCTCACCGTGCTCGGCCATATCACTTTGAAATTCTAGTTCTTTATGGATACGCTCCGTTTCCTGGACATCCTCGGCTTCGTCGTCGGCCTGGTCTATCTGATCCTCGAGTACAAGGCGAGCATCTGGCTCTGGCTGGCGAGCATCGTCATGCCGGCCATCGATATGGTGTTGTACTACAAGGCCGGCCTGTATGCCGATTTCGGCATGGCCATCTATTATTGCCTGGCCGGCGTGTACGGCTATATGTCCTGGAAATGGTTCAAGCGTTCCGACCAGCGGTCGGAGCGGCGCGGCGAACGGCCGGTGACGCGCTACAAGCGCGCACACATCCTGCCGTCGGCAGCCGCGCTGCTCCTGCTCTGGTTCGGGATCTGGTGGATGCTCACGCACTGGACCAATTCCACCGTCCCGGTGGCGGACGCCTTCACCACCGCCCTCAGCATCGTGGCCCTCTGGGCGCTCGCACAGAAATATGCCGAGCAGTGGCTCCTGTGGCTGGTGGTGGACGTCGTCTGCTGTATTCTCTATGTGACCAAGGGGATACCGTTCAAGGCCGCGATCTACGGCCTGTATACGGTTGTTGCGATCTTCGGCTATCGCAAGTGGCTGAAGATGGTCAATTCAGACCCCGCTGTTTCTTGATCGTTTCGTAGGCCTGCTGGATCTGGCGGAATTTCTCCTCGGCGGCTTTCTGCACGTCGGGGCCCAGCGTGGCCACCTTGTCGGGGTGGTGTTTCATCGCCATCCTTCTGTAGGCGCTCTTGACTTCGTCGTCCGTCGCGGAAGGGGAGACCTCCAGCACGGCATAGGCGGAGGCGGTGTCTTTGTAGAACATCGCGATCACGGAGGCGGCGTCCGCGGCGTTGAGCCGGATGGCCGCCGCGATTGTCTCCAGCACGTCTTTTTCTGACTTGCTGAAGTCGCCGTCGGCGTTGGCGATCTGGGCGAGGTAGTGGAAGAGCTGCAGGCGCTGCGAGTAGTTCATGTACGCCGAGATCTGCGTGCCCACTTCGTAGACGTTGACCTGCTTGCCGTTCAGGCCTTCGAGGATGCGCATCGCTTCGCCCACGGCGGCTTCGCCGAAATTCTGGCGCACGAACGCGCGCACCACTTCCAGCTCGGCCTGCAGCACGCGTCCGTCGGCCTTCACGACGGCCGACGACAGCACCAACAGGCTGATCAGGAAGCTGTTGCGTTGCTCCGTCGCCGAATAATACCCGCCGCCCGCGCGCTGCTGATAACCGCCCTGGCTGTATCCGCCCGGCTGTCCGTAACTGCCTGCGCCGGGCTGCTGCCCGTCAGACATCCGCTGGGCCATGCCCAGCCCCGAATCGGCGGCAGACCCCAGCAGGAAGCCGATCAGCCCGCCGATCGGACCGACCATCACCCAGCCGAGAAACCCCGCAATCCACTTGATTTTGCCCATACAAGAATTCTTTGGTCCCTCTCTCCATCAAATACCGCTCCACATTTTCCCCACTGACATTTTGTCCCATCGCCCCTTCCATCGCCCCCTCGACCTCCATACCTCTCCCATCCCTTCATTGCCCCGCCTCTGCTACTCCCCGTATTTGTATGTCGTTAATTATCAATAATTTCCATTTTTGCTTAGGGAAAATTCCCCAAAGCAAAATCACAACATTCACACTAACAAATACTTACAAAAACGGCCCGTTCCCATTATGTAGAAGAAAGAGGATGGGAAAAGCGGCAGCTGCCCGGAAAGGGTTGGCGGGTGTTTTTCGTAAGTTGTTTGTGGATGGGTGATTAGGGAAAGTGACGGGGTGAAAAATGAACCAGTCAGTTCGCGCAAGGTATTGATAATGTGTTGTTTATGAAAAACGAACGAGCCTGGTGAGGCTGGGCAGGATCTGGCACCACCGCCGGACATCGCGTCCGGCGGTTACGGGCGATGTCCGCCCCGAGCTCTGGGGGCTCGGGACGGACGCCCGTTGCCGACAAGTGAGGTGGCTGCCCGGAGTGGCGAGAAGCTTTGGGAGCAAAACCGGGCCTGAATGCTCCCGAGTAGTAGGAAAAACAGGTTCCGGGAGCAAATAGAGGGTCTAGTGCTCCCGGAAGAGAAGGGAAGAAGTGCCGGGCACGAAAAGGGGGTCTGGTGTGCCCGGGGAGGAGAAAAATGGGCTCCCGGGCACAAAACAGGGGGTAAACGTGCCCGGGAGGGTAGCTGCCCGGAGATGCATGGTGGGTGTTTTTCGTAAGTTGTTTGTGGATGGGTGATTAGGGAAAGTGACGGGGTGAAAAATGAACCAGTCAGTTCGCGCAAGGTATTGATGATGTGATGTTTATGAAAAACGAACGAGCCTGGTGAGGCTGGGCAGGACCTGACACCACCGCCGGCGATCACAGGGGTGACCTGGTGGGACCGGTATGGACCGGGCAGGATTTGGCACCACCGCCGGACATCGCGTCCGGCGGTTACGGGCGATGTCCGCCCCGAGCTCTGGATGGCTCGGGACGGACGCCCGTTGCCGACAGGAGCGGTAGCTGCCCGGCCTGCAAAAAAAAGGCACTACTGTGGGGGAGAACACCCACAGTAGCCGGGAAATAGGCACTACTGTGGGGGAAAACACCCACAGTAGCCGAGGGGAGAGGTGGCGGGGACCCGGGGGAATCAGCGGTGGCGGAGGGCGAGTTCGCGCTCGAGGTCGGAGAGGGAGACGCCCTGCTGTTCGAGGAGGACGAGGAGGTGGTAGATGAGGTCGGAGGCTTCGTAGACGAAGCGGTCGCGGTTGCCGTCGACGGCCTCGATGACGGCCTCGACGGCTTCTTCGCCGACCTTCTTGCCGATGATCTTCGGTCCTTTGATGAAGAGCTTGGTGGTGTAGGAGCCCTCGGGCATCTTGGCATGGCGGTCGCGGACGACGGCGGCGAGGGTGCGGATGAAGCCCTCGTCCTCCGGCGTGTCGAAGCAGGAGGTGGTGCCGCGGTGGCAGGTGGGGCCGTCGGGGCGGGCCTTGATGAGGAGGGTGTCGTTGTCGCAGTCGGGGAACATTTCCACGATGTGGAGGAAGTTGCCGCTGGTCTCGCCCTTGGTCCAGAGCGCCTGGCGGCTGCGCGACCAGAAGGTCACGCGGCCTTCGGCGGCGCTCTTGTCGAACGCCTCTTCGTTCATGTAGCCCAGCATCAGGACCTTGAGGGTGGTGGCGTCCTGGATGATGACCGGGAGGAGGCCGTCGCCGGTCTTATCTAATTTGAAATCGCTGAATTTCATATTCTTACATTGACGTTTGCGGCGCGGAGCGCCTGTTTGAGGGCGGGGATGGGGATCTGTCCGTAGTGGAAGATGCTGGCGGCCAGGGCGGCGTCGGCGCGGCCTTCGGTGAGCACGCGGCGGATGTCTTCGATGCTGCCGGCGCCGCCCGAGGCGATGACCGGGATGGTCAGCTCCTCGGAGAGGCGGGCGTAGGCGGCGTCGGCGTAGCCCGCGCAGGTGCCGTCGTGGTCCATGGAGGTGAAGAGGATCTCGCCGGCGCCGCGCTCCTGCGCTTCCTTCGCCCAGGCGAAGAGCTCGCGGTCGGTCGGCCGGCTCCCGCCGTGGGTGGTGCAGGTCCAGCGGCCGTCGATCTGCCGGGCGTCGATGGCCACCACGACGAACTGGCTGCCGTATTTGCCGGCGATCCGGCTGATGAGCGTCGGGTCCGCGATGGCGGCGCTGTTGACCGAAATCTTGTCTGCGCCGGCGTCGAGCAGGCGCGCGGCGTCGTCGAGCGTGCTGATGCCGCCGCCGACCGTGAACGGGATGTCGATGCCGAGCGCGATGCGCTCCACGAGCGCCGCGAACGTGTGCCGGCCTTCGCGGCTGGCGCTGATGTCGAGGTAGACCAGCTCGTCGGCGCCGTCGCGGGCGTACTGTACGCCCATCGCGACGGCGTCCCCGACTTCGCGGAGCCCCTCGAAGTTGATGCCCTTGACGACCTGCCCGTCCTTTACATCGAGGCAGGGGATGATGCGCTTTGCGACCATGTCTTGATATCTTCCAGGGTGATGTGATTTTCGTAAATGGCTTTGCCCACGATGACCTTGCCGAGGTGCAGGGCGTCCAGCATCCGGATGTCGGCCATGCTGCTGATGCCGCCGCTGACGGTGAAGCTCAGGTCGGGGAAATCCCGCTGCAGGCGCACGTAGAGCGCCGCCGCGGGTCCCTGCAGCATGCCGTCGCGGGAGATCTCCGTGACGATGCATTCCTTCAGGCCTGCCGGCTGGAAATGGGCGATCAGCTCGTCGATCCCGACCGGGGCGGCTTCGAGCCAGCCCTTGACGGCGACGACGCCGTCGCGTACGTCGGCACCGAGGATCATCCGCTCGCCGTAGCGGCCGAGCCAGCCGGCGAATACCTCCGGCTGCAGGGCGGCCACGCTGCCGACGATGGCGTGCGAGGCGCCCGCCGAGAAGACGGCCTCCAGGGCCGCGTCGTCCTTGATGCCGCCGCCCCATTCGAGCTCGCAGTCCACCGCCTTGGCGATCTGTTCGAGCGTCTTGAGGTTGTGGGGCGCGCCGGCGCGGGCCCCGTCCAGGTCGACGAGGTGGATGCGCTTGACGCCGCAGTCGGCATAGCTGCGGGCCAGGTCCGTAGGGTTGCCGTCATACACTTTCTTCTGGCTGTAGTCGCCGCGCGTCAGTCGCACGCAGCGTCCGTCGATGAGGTCGATGGCCGGGATGATGCTGATCATAAGGCGAGGAAATTCTGGAGAATCGCCGCGCCGGTGGAGCCGCTCTTCTCCGGGTGAAACTGCGTACCGTAGAAATTCTCGTATTTGAGCGCCGCGCTGAAGAGGTCTTCGCCGTGGCGGCACGTCGCGATGGTATCGGGACAGAGATCCGCGCGGTAGGAGTGCACGAAGTAGACGAAGCTCCCGCCCGGGATGCCCTTGAAGAGCTTGCCGTCGAGGTTGCCCAGGGCGTTCCAGCCCATGTGGGGGACCTTGGCGTCGGGCGCTTCGCGGAAACGGCGGACGTGGGCGTCGAAGATGCCCAGGCCCTGCACCGGCCCCTCCTCGGAGTCGCGGCAGAGCAGCTGCATGCCCACGCAGATGCCGAGCACGGGGCGGCGCAGGCCGCGGATGAGCTCGCACAGGCCGCGCTCGCGCAGGTGCTCCATCGCCTCCGCGGCGTTGCCCACGCCGGGGAGGATGACCTTGTCGGCCGCGAGGATGCGGGCGGGGTCCGCTGTGAGTTCGTATTCAGCGCCGAGGGTTGCCGGCGTCGTAGTCAATCAGGGCGATCATAGCAGTCCTTTGCTGGAAGGGAGGTCATACGAGAAAACATTGCGCCGCACCGCCTGCCGCAGCGTGCGGGCGAACGCCTTGAAGACACCCTCGGCGATGTGGTGGTTGTTCTCGCCGCGGGCCTGGACGTAGAGGTTGGCGCGCATCGCGTCGGAGAGGGACTTGAAGAAATGCTTGAACATTTCCGTGGGCACGTCGCCGACGTATTCGCGGGTGAATTCGACGTCCCAGACGAGCTCGCTGCGGCCGCCGAAGTCGAGCAGCGCGATGGCGCGCGTCTCGTC
>LUZH01000060.1 GCA_001602885.1 Bacteroidales bacterium Bact_16
AGGTCGTTCTGCGTCTTCGCCTCCATCGAGGCGTAGTCGCGCTCCGCGAAGGAGTCGATGTCCACGTAGTAGTCGCCGCCGAGCAGGTCGGCGACCTTCTTGTAGTATTCAGTCCTGTTCACGCGCCCGTCCAGGCCGCCCGTGAAGGTGATCTGGTCGTCCACGCGCCACTTGAAGTTGAACGCGAAGTTGAGGTCGCGCTGGTCGGTGAAGCGCTCCTCCTGGATGTACTTGGAGCGCGCCAGGCCGCCGGACTCGATGTTGTGGCGGTTGACGTCGTAAAGGCGGTCCCAGTTGATGTGGGTCAGCTCGGGGAACTGCTGCGGGTGCATCCACGCCTCACGCGCGGCGGCGTATTTGTAGAGGCTGTTGCGGCCGTAGTCGCTGTTCTCCATATAGAAATAGCTCGGCAGGTTGCGGTAGTAGTCAGGCTTGGCGTCCTGCGCGTCGTACCAGTCGAGCGCGGTGTAGCCGTTGGTACCGAAACGGTAGAGCACCGTCAGCGAGCCCTTGAAGGCGTCGGACGGGAAGAAGTCGTATTTGAGGAATGTAATAGGCTCGTGCGTGTTGCGTACGCGCGCGTTGCGCATCTTGCCGGCCTGGTAGCCCCAGTTGGAGTTGTACATGTTGTCGCCGACCAGGTCGTAGACCTCCTGCGTGGAGGCGTTCTGGGCGCCGCGGCTGCCCGGCGTGCCGAAGAGGGTCAGGCCGAGGCGGCCCGTGCGCCACTCCTTGGCCACGGAAGCATAGTAGGCGAACGAACGGTAGTACACGCCCTGGATCCAGTCGTTGCCGCCCAGGCGGGCGGAAGCGGAGAAGGCGTAGGACCAGCCGTTGTCCTTGACGCCGGAGGCGTAGGTCAGCATCAGGCGCAGGCGGTAGCTGGTGCTGTTGGTCAGCACGCTTCCGCGCAGGCCGGTGCGGACGTTGTTGGCGTCGGCGAAGATGTTGGTGACGCCGTTGATGCCGCCGAGGCCGTAGTCGGACACCTCGGCGCCGGTCACGGAGTCCTTGGTGCGCGTGGCCTCGTTGAGGCCGCTCCACAGGGAGAAGGGCGCGCTGCCCGTGATGGCGTCGTTCAGCTGGACGCCGGCCAGATAGACCTTCTGCGTCTCGGAAGTATAGCCGCGGGCGTTGAAGCGGACGGCGCTGAAGTTGTAGCCGGCCAGGCTGTTGAACACGTCGTTCTGGTCGAACAGCACCGTCGGGTTGTCGTCGTAGCCGGAGTCGCCCATGTCGAACTCTTCGATCAGCTCTTCGTTGTAGATCTCGGGGCGGGCCTGGCTCACGTAGATGTTGAACAGGTTGCGGATATAGCCGTCGGTGACCGTCACGCTCACCCGCGTCTCCATATAGCCGATTGCCGTGACCATCAGGTCGTAGGAACCGTCCTCCAGACCGTTGATCCGGATGCGGCCCTCGACGTCGGACGTGGCCGTGGCCACCTCCTGGGCGCCGCGGTAGAGGACGGCGGCGGCCCCGCTGACCGGCGCGCGGTCGGCGCGGCTGACGACCACGCCGGTCACGCCGCCCGTCGGCTGCGCGAGCAGGCCGAGCGGCAGCAGCACGGCAAGGAGCGCCGTTATCAATTTGTTGTGACTCATTTCTTTGCGGGTTTAGTGCTGACGACGATATACGTAGGATAGTGGTCGCTGAAGCCGTTGATGAACGCGCCGCCCGAAGAGGTGCGGAAAGGAGTACCCTTGTACTGGCCCTCCTGCTGGGTCATGAACGGCTTGTGGAAGATGCGGCCGTAGAAGCGGTCCTTGACAATCGGGATGATGCCGAGCGTGCCCTTGCGGGGCCGGACCAGGTTGGCGTTGACCACGATGATGTCGTAGATGTTCCACTCGCCCTGGTAGGCAAGCGAGCCGTAACCGGCCTTGAGCATCGACAGGAACGGGGAGAAGAAGTCGTCGTCGCGGACTTCGGAGATCTTCTCCTTCGCGCGCATGTATTTGAACATGCTGTCGTCGGACGGGTTGTCGTTCATATCGCCCATCGCGACAATCTTGATTTCGGGGTATTTCTCCATCAGCGCCATCGACTCGCGGTACATGATCTCCGCGCCGCGGGAACGCAGGTCCCCGCCCTTGCCGCCGATACGCGACGGGAGGTGCGCCACGAAGAAGGCGAACATCTCACCGCCCAGCAGGCCGCGCACCATCAGGATGTCGCGCGTGCGGAAATCCGCCTGCTCTTCGGGGGTCATGTCGAAGGTGATGTCGCTGCCCGCGAACGTGAACGGAATCGAGCGGCTCTCCAGCACCTTGAACACACCGGGCCGGTAGAGCAGCGCCACGTCCACGCCGCGGCGGTCGGGGCCGTCGAAGTGGACGATCTGGAAATCGGCCTCCGCGATCTCGGGCTGGACCACGAGGTCCTCGAGCACATGGCGGTTCTCGATCTCGCACACGCCCAGGACGGCGTGCCAGACCTTGTTGTCCTCCTTCATCGCCCGGATGACCGAGGCCATGTTGTGGAGTTTCTTGGCGTATTTGACCTCTGTCCACTGGTTCGCGCCGTCGGGCAGATACTCATAGTCGTTCTTGCCCTCGTCGTGGTAGGTGTCGAAGAGGTTCTCGAGGTTGTAGAAGCCGACCACGTAGTTGCGGCCGCCGCGCTGCGCCCAGGCGGGCGCGGCGAGCACCACCCACAGCAGGGCGGTCATCAAGCCGTATAAAACTGTCTTTCTCATAGCTTCACATTATTGCCACCACCAGTTGACGGTGGACGGTTTTTCGGATTTGATGGTAGATGCGTCGGCCGTGCCGACCACATTGGAGAGATTGACGAAGAGCTCGTAGCCGAGTTTCTCCTCCAGGGCCGCCACGGAGAGCGACTCGTTCTTGGAGAAGACCTGGGGAAAGCCTTCGTGGTCGTACCAGAAAGCCGCCGCCATATAGCCCTTGCGGCCGATGGTGGCGTCCTTGCGGTAGCGGAGCACCGCCTTGTAGTAGGCGGTAGGGACGGTGACCTTGTTGTTGCTTCGGTCGTATACGTAGTGCGTCGCCCCGTCGGTCACGCAGCCCGTGACCACATAGAGGGTGTCGGAGCTGTTGGCCCAGGCGCGGACCCGGCTTTCGAGGGTCGCCCACACGCCGCCGTTGAAGTCGTTATTCTGCGGGGTGATGTTGGTGCCGTAGAAGGTCGTCGCGTTGATGATTTCGTTGGCCGTGCGGTCGGCCGAAGGGAGCTGATGCCCGCGGGCGTACCAGCCGTTGTCGCCTTCCTTGAAGCCGCCGGACACGTTGGACTGCTTCGAGGCGGGCAGATACGGGTCGTAGCCCCAGGCCTCGCTGCGTCCCGAGGAGCCCATATACACGCTGCAGAGCGGATAGGCCACCCAGTGGGAGACGCGGTTGGTGTAGTCCCAGTAGAAAGCGTAGTTGCGGAGCGCCTTGCCGCCGATCGAGCACGAACGGGCGAAGAAGTCCAGCCCGTCGGTGGCGGACGTCGCCGGGAGCTCCAGCCAGCGGGGCCGGGCCGTGGCTTCGCCCGGGCCCGCGCCGCCCACGCCGGCCTGGGTCCGCCCGGCCTGCGTCAGCTCGACGGGCGTCCGCGACCCGAAGGAGGTGCGGACCGCCAGGCGGAGCTGCCGCGGGAGCGTGCCGGGGTTGGCGGCATACGACAGGATGACGTTGTGCTTCGTCCCGAAGCCGCTCGACAGCGACACGGACGCCCATTCCGCGCCTTCCTCGATCTCGATGACCCAAGCACTCTCAGTCACGATACTGAGGAACATGCTCCCGCCGTCGGCGGAAAGCTCACGCGACTCATAGGTCACGATCACCTTCTCCTCGTGCTGCGTCCACTTCGTACAAGAACCCAGCACCGCCGCAGCAGCCAGCATCAATATGAGCAAGGAACGCTTCATACGGAATTATTCAGTCTTGCCGTTCAGCGAATACAAGTACGCGCCTTTTCCGGTTTCAGGAATAATATTATTATCCTTATCTACATATTTCTGGACAGGACCAAGAATAATAACCTCTTGTCCAACTTCAACATTCGGAGCATTCGTATCCGTATATTTGACGCCACCAAGATACAGCACGCCATACGCTTGCAATTCATTTGCAGTCGCTCCATCATCAGAGATATTGAACGTTGCCGTACCGTGTTGAATATCGAACTTATACTTAATGCTACTGATCTTTCCCTTGATATAATATTTCTCCGAAGACGTGGCTCCGTCTGCCAAAGCGTTGATAATCTCAAGCGCTTTCGCGACAGTATAAGCCGTCTCGGGCGTATTGACAATCTGATCGCCACCGCCACCGCCGCCTTGACCGTTGTCTTCAGTGACGCCGTTAAGCGAGTAGATATAAGCTTTATTGGCAGCTGTCTCAGGGGTGTTGCCCTTGTAGTTCGTAATCTTGCCGTGGATGATCACTTCGTCACCCACCTTGATCTGCGTGTTGCCTTCCACCCACTTCTTGTTGCCGAGATAGAGCACACGGAAGCAGTAGAAGTCAGCGTCGCCGGAATTGCCGTCATCAGAGATATAGAAGGAGGCATTGCCATATTCCGTCGAGAAGGTGCCGTTGTTCGCAATCTTGCAGATCTTACCCTTGATATAGATATCATCTGACTCTGCGTCAGCAGCAAGCGCAGCCGCAGCGGCATTTGCCGCAGCGGCGTTGTACGGATCAGCGAGGGTGCCGGTACCCTTCGGGGTGCCGGTCTGGCCGCCGCCACCTCCCTGGGTCTCGCCGTTGAGCGAGTAGAGGAAGGCCTTGCCGGCGACGGTCTCAGGCGTGTTGCCCTTGAAATTGACGATCTTGCCGCAGACGATTACCTCGTCGCCGACCGCGATGTCCGTGCCGGAAGTGTATTTCTTGTTGCCCAGATACAGGATGCGGTAGCAGTAGAAGTCTTCGTCGCCTGCGCTGCCGTCCTCACTGATATAGAAGGAGGCGTTGCCATAGGTGCCGCCCTCCGTGAAGGTGCCATTGTTCGCAATCTTGGAGATCTTGCCCTTGATATAGACGTCGGTCGCAGACTCGACGTCGGCGCCAAGCGCCGCCGCGGCTTCCCTGGCGCCTTCGGGCGTGTACGGGTCTTCCAGCGTGCCGGTGCCCTTGGACTTGGCACCCTTGGCGCCGGCCTGCTTCACGGACACGGCGGCCTTCGCCAGGCCGATCGAGAAGAGGACGTCGCCGGCGCGGTCGTATTCGGAATTGTCCAGCACCGTGACGGTCACGCGCTGCGTAGCGGAAGAAGCGGGACCGCGGTCGGGATCGACGGCGACCCATTCGGGTTTATTCCGGACCATCCACTCCCGGGTGGCCGTGAGTTCGACGACCTGCTCGGAAGAAAGCTGCCCGAATTCGATGGACTCTGTACCGACTTGGAGGGCCGGCAACACATAATCCTCATCCTGCCGACATCCGGAGAATAGGAGTCCGGCAGCCAGGACGGCTGCAAACAAAGCCTTGATTTTCATCAGTATATTAGTTTTATCGTTCCCGCACCGGCGCAACGTCCGGCGCGGAAACGCGTGTTATTCCTTATTAAAAAGTTCGGACTGTTCCCGGATCAGCTGCTCCAGCACGCCCGGGTCGAAATAGTTGATCCGCATGGCGGCCTTGACGGCCGCGAGCGTCTCCGCGGCCTTGGCGCGAGCGGCCTCCGTGCCCTTGCGCAGGACCTCGTAGACATACGGCAGGTCCTGCTCCAGGGCCTTGCGGCGCTGGCGCATCGGCTCCAGGGTATCGTTCAGCACTTCCGTCAGGAAGTTCTTGATCATCACGTCGCCCAGGCCGCCGGCGCGGTATTGCGCCTTGACCTCGTCGAGCGAGTGGAAGTCGAAGCTCACCTTCTTGCCGTGGAAGCATTCGCCGAAACGGTCGAAATGCTCCGGGCGGCAGAAGGCGTCGAGGTAGGTGAAGACGGTGTTGCCTTCGACCTTGCCCGG
>LUZH01000061.1 GCA_001602885.1 Bacteroidales bacterium Bact_16
TTGACCCACGCGAAGATCTGGGGATAGAAAAACGTGACCGCAGCGGTCAGGATGATGAAGATGCTGGCCTTGCCGCTTAAGAAATCGCTGACCTTTTTGAAAATGTCCATGATCCTCTCGAACCGATAACTTTTTTGCGGACGCTAATATACCCATTTCCCCGCAGCTTGGCAATCCTTCGTTAAAAACAAGGGTTACGTTGTCGCGCGACTTCCTGAGCCAGACAGATTTGCTTTAATGTCCGAAAAATGTTATCATTGTAAAATGCAGAGTGAATCTGATAATAGGACATGACAAACTTTTAAAAAACTTAGAGGAATGAGAAAAACGATCCAACTGTTGTTTGTATTGGCCCTTCTGGCTTCCTGCGCTGGCCGGAACGAAGGCAATTTCCATCTGACCGGAACGATTGAAGGGGCGGAGGGGAAAACCGTTGTGGTCGCTCTTGCAGACAAGGATATCTTCCATTGCGACGAGAAGTTCCTTGAAAGGATCCGGATACGGAATAATAAGATTGAGGCATTCCTTTCCTTGGATCCCAATTCGGTGTATCGAATCAATGTCCCTACCCATAAAGGAGGCGGAGCGTATGCCTTCCTTCCTTTCTTCGTGGACGATCCGGAACTGTATGTGACTTATTCGAAGGGTTCCAGGATCCTTTCCAGTTCAAAGTCTCCACTGAATGCTTCCTATAGTTCCTATGAGGAAACCAAGAGGGAAGCGCTTCGGGACGCAAATGCAGAGTACCATAGGCTTTGGGACAGTCTGGAGCGGGCGAATACTTATTATACGAAAGAGTATGACGAGCTCCTGGAGCGGTACTATGCGTCTTCCGGAGCAGAACGGGATACTTTTACCGTGCTTCTGCGTAAACTTGAAATGAGCGGGGAGAAGCTGACGCCTGAGGGCCGGGCCCAGGATTCGTTGACGAACGAGATCCGAAAGCGAGAGCTGGAGTATGACAAGGTCCATCTTTGTGAGGAAGAACCCACGCTGGCGACGTTCTACCTGGTTGCGTGCTCCATGGGAGAAGCGCTCGCCCTCAATCACGATGTCAACTTCTGGCTGTCTCTCTATGACGAGGTGTATAAGGATCTCTTTCCCGGGAGCAACGTGCACGTCCTGGCCAGGGAGGCCATCGAGGGAGCCAAGGTTTACGAAGGTGCTCTATATCAGGATTTCTCCTTGCCCGACTCGGAAGGGAATCGGGTTTCGTTGTCGTCTTTGATTGACGGGAAAGTGGCGGTGCTGGATCTTTGGGCCTCCTGGTGCAGTCCCTGCCGGTCGAACAGCCGCCTGCTCATCCCCGTCTATGAAAAGTACAAAGACGCCGGCTTCACGGTGGTAGGGGCGGCACGGGAATTCAAAGATTCCGAATGGAGGAAGGCCTTGGCGCAGGACGGCTATCCCTGGGAGAACCTGATCGCCCTGGGAGAGGATCAGGCTGTCTGGACGTTGTATGGTATCCCTGCAGGCGCAGGTGATCGTTTCCTCATCGGTCCGGATGGGACCATCCTCAAGATCAACCCCGCCCCTGAAGAAGTGGAGGCTGCGATTCTGGAATGCCGCCAGGGCATCAAGCAGTAGGAGGTTCGATAGAAGCGAATGCTCCGCAAAACGAAAAAAGTCAGGCGATAGCCTGACTTCTCGTTTTGTGGAGCATAGGAGAATCGAACTCCTGACCTTTTGAATGCCATTCAAACGCTCTACCAACTGAGCTAATACCCCGTTTCCCGTTTGGGATTACAAAGGTACTGCTTTTTTTGAAAACTGCAAGCGTTTTTTCAATAAAAATGGGTGTATCTTTGCGTCATGGCTTACAAACTGGTGATTTTTGACCTTGACGGCACGCTCGTGGACACGATTGCGGATCTGGGCGCGGCCGTCAACGTGGCGTTGGAAAAGAAGGGGCTTCCCCTGCATACGCTTGAAGAATACAGGGTTATGGTCGGCAACGGCGTCCGCAAGCTCGTCCAGCGGGCGATGCCGGCGGCATTGCAGGGCGACGAAGCGCTCCTGGACGAGCTGCTCGCCGATTTCATGTCCTATTATATAGATCATATCAATGACAGGTCCGTGCCCTATCCGGGCGTCCCGGAACTGCTGGCGGAGCTGGACGCTGCCGGCGTGAAGCTGGCCGTGGCGTCCAACAAGTTCCAGTCGGGTGCCGAGAAGCTGGTCGGGCGGCTTTTCCCGCAGGTGCCTTTCGTCGCGGTGTGCGGCGGCGGTCAGGGCCGGCCGCTCAAGCCGGATCCGGCGGTGATCCGCCAGATCTGCGCGGCGGCGGGCGAGCCGCTGGACCGGACGGCGCTGGTGGGCGATTCCGGCACGGACATGGCCACGGCCGCCGCAGCCGGCATTCCCGCGGTCGCGGTGACCTGGGGCTTCCGCCCCGAAGACGCGCGCGCGGCCGCCGACCGCGTTGCGGAAAGCGCCGCGGAGCTGCGCGAAATCCTCATTTCGCGCGATTGCGCGGATCCCCGCTAATCCGTATCTTTGCGCCCATGAAACGTGTCGTGATTCTCCTGGCCGCAGCCGCCGTCTGTCTGGGCGCCTGCGCCGCCAACAAGAAACCGAAGCCGCAGAGCTTCGTGGTCAATACGGAAACAATCGGAAAAGAAGTGATGGGCTATGCCGGCACCACGCCGCTCGAGATCCACGTCAAGGACGGCCGGATCGAGAAGATCGTGGCCCTGCCGAACGCCGAGACGCCCGGGTTCTTCCAGCGCGTGCTGGACAGCCCGCTCTTCTCGTCCCTGACGGGCAAGACCATCGAAGAAGCCTCCGAAGTCCAGCTGGACGCCGTGAGCGGGGCCACCTGGTCTTCGAAGGCAGTGATTGAGAATATCCGGCTGGGACTCAAAGAGGCCAGCCGGAAGAAGTAAATCCCTAGAATTTGAATTCGATGCCGCCGAGTACCGAACGACCCGGCATCGGGTAGTCGCGTACCAGCTCGTAGCGGCAGTCAAGCAGGTCCTTGGCCGTGACGAAGAGCGTCAGCGCGCTGTCTTCGCACAGCTTGATGCTCTTACGCAGGGAAAGGTCGAGGCTGTTCCAGTTGGGCATCTGGCCGGAAGCGTCGAAGCGTCCGCCGCGCCAGTTCCACAGGGCGTCGAGCTTCCAGCCGGCGTATGCGATGTCGCCGGCAAGCACGACCGTGTGGCGCGCCACGTACGGGATCTGCTGGTCGAAGGTGTAGCTGCCGGGCGTCTTGTCGAGCGCGTTCTGACGGGCGTAGCGGGCGGAGAATCCGCCGGCGACGCAGCCGTCGTCATAGCGCGCCGAAGCGACGACGTCAGCGCCCCATGCCTCCACGCGGCCGATGTTGTACGGCAGCCAGACATTAGGATTGTCAGGCATAGGAGCGGAAGTGATCTTGTCCTTCAGGAAATTGTAGAAGCCGTCCACCTTGGCGCCGAGCGTCCAGTTGCCCAGTGCGCGGTGCCAGTCGATGCCGAGGTCGGTCAGCCAGGCGTCCTCCGGCTTGAGGTCCGGATTGCCGTATCCCGGATAATACAGCTCGTTGAAGGTCGGCGCGCGGAAGGCGCGGCGGCCGAAAGCCGTGATGTCGAGGCCCTCGAGGATCTTGAAACGCAGGTCCAGGGAAGGGGAGACGCTGTTGAGCGCCGCGGCGCCCTTGTCGAAGGTGCCGCGGTACTCCACGGCGACGTCGGCGCTGAAGCGGCCGAGGCGGAAGGCGGAGCCCAGCGCGGCGATCGCCGCCGTGCGCGCGGCGTCGTAGCCCGTGGCCTTGAGCGCGCCGTGCTCGATGTCCGCAGCCAGCGAGACAGCCCAGAAGTCGGTTAAGCGGAAGGTGTGGGAACTGTTGAGCTGGAAGTCGGAGAAATCGTAGTTGGAGTCGCCCCAGGCGCTCTTGTAGAAGATGTTGTCATAGGCTCCCTTGGCGCTCACGTTGAGGGTGTAGAGCTCGGAGAAAGCCTTGCGCAGGGTACCCTGCAGGATGAAGTTCTTGTCTTTCTGCCTGTCCTCGGACGGCCAGCTCAGGGAGCCCGGCGTGCCGCGGTCGGAGGCGTTGATGTAGGACTTGATCTGCCACTGTCCGCCTTCGAGCGTGCCGAAGACGTCGTAGCCGGCGCGGATCTGCTTGAGGTCGTTGCCGGTGCGGCGCGCGCCGGCGTCGCCGTAGGGGAAGTCGCCCTTGGTCAGTATGCCGGATGCGTAGGCGCTGATGGCCACGCGCTCGGAAGCCTTGACGTCAAAGCGAACGGACGGCATCCAGGTGCCGAAGGAGCCGGCCTGCAGGCCGATGCGGCCGGCGAACGGGCTGCGCCCGAAAACCGGCTTGGCCGTGCGGAAGGACAGGCTATTCTGGGCATAGTCCACGACCACGTTGCCCAGCGTCTCGACCGGGAGCATCCCGAGGTCGTTCTGGCCGCTCTGGAAATTGCTGACGCGCACGCCGTCGAGATAGATTTCGGTATGGGGCGTACCCAGACCGCGGAGGTTGGCACCTTTCAGGCCGGCGAGTCCGCCGTAGTCGCTGATGCCGAGACCGGGAATCCGAAGAAGTGCATCTGCGGCCGTCCCGTCGGCACGCAGTGCGACCGTGTCCGCTCTGGACACGACGACGCCCTTGTCGGCCACGATGGTCACGGCCTTGAGGGTGTCCGGCGTTTCTGCTACCAGCAGACCCGCCGCGAACAAAAGGGTGGATAAGAACATAATTGCAACGTCATCATGGGCGGCCTGACCCCGGGCCCCCGGTTTGACTCGAACGAGGCAGGTCTTCGGGCTTTCCTCATTTCCGGCGCCTTCTCGTCCCGGAGGACAATGGCTGACAGATAGCCGGAACGTCTGTGGGAGGATCACCGCTGCGGGCACAGCTCCGGTTTCGCACCGGATTCCCTTTTCAAGTTGCGCAGGCAACTCACCGCGTTCTGGGGGACAAATTTAGAAAAAATATTTTTTACCCAAAAAGTCGGCAAATATTTATTGTTTTTCAATAAAAATTTATATCTTCGCAGAAACAAACCTTTTTTAGCCTTATGATTGAATGGTGGAACTCCCTTGAGCTGGCGAACAAGATCCTGTGGGCGGTGACGCTCTCGGCTTCGCTGGTCTTTGTCATCCAGACCGTGATGACCTTCCTCGGCGCGGCCGGGGACAGTGATTTCGACATCAATTCAGACATGGATGCCGGCGGCGACGTCGCCGACACCTCCGTGGACGCGGACTCCGCCGCGCACGAGGCGGCCCATGCCGGTTCCGGCATGAACCTGCTGACTTTCCGCAACTTCATCAACTTCCTGATCGGCTTCGGCTGGACGGCCATCCTGCTGCAGAAGTCCGTCCCGGCCACGGGCCTGCGGATGCTCATCTCCATCGCCGTGGGCGTGGTGCTGGTCATCCTGGTGATGCTGCTCTTCAAGTGGCTGACCAACATGCAGGAGACCGGCAACATCAATGTCTTCAAGTCCGCCGTCGACTGCCAGGGCACGGTCTACCTGACCATCCCGGGCGAGCGCGCGGGCGAAGGCAAGGTGCAGATCACCATCAACAACGCCGTGCGCGAATACGCCGCGCTGACCGACGGCCCGGCGCTCAAGACCGGCACCCGCATCCGCGTGGTGGACGTGGTCAGCGCCTCGACCCTGCTCGTCGAAGAAATCAATTCCGTCATTATCTAAACACTTCACGTATATGGAACTCTATCTGATCCTCATCATCGTGGGCGTGCTCTTCGTGACCTTCACGGCCATCCTCGCCCGCTACAAGCGCTGTCCGTCCGACAAGGTGCTCGTCATCTATGGTAAGACCGGCCGCGACACCTCCGCCAAGTGCATCCACGGCGGCGCCGCCTTCATCTGGCCTGTGTTCCAGAGCTACCAGTTCCTGGACCTCACGCCGATCTCCATCGAGTGCAACCTGACCAACGCCCTGTCCAAGCAGAACATCCGCGTGGACGTGCCCTGCCGCTTCACCGTGGGTATCTCCACCGAGCCGGAGAGCATGACCAACGCCGCTGAGCGTCTGCTCGGCCTGCACATCGACGACATCCGCAACATCGCGACCGATATCCTCTTCGGCCAGCTCCGTCTGGTCATCGCCACGATGGACATCGAGGAGATCAACGCCGACCGCGACAAGTTCCTCGCCAACGTGTCCACCAACGTGGAGGCCGAACTCCGCAAGATCGGTCTGAAGCTCATCAACGTCAACGTCACCGATATCCGCGACGAGTCCGGCTACATCGAGGCCCTCGGTAAGGAAGCCGCCGCCAAGGCCATCAACGACGCCAAGAAGAGCGTGGCCGAGCAGAACCGTTACGGTGAGACCGGCAAGGCCATCGCCGACAAGGACACCCGTGTCAACGTGGCCGCCGCCGACGCCGACGCCGTCAAGGGTGAGAATACCGCCAAGATCGAGATCGCCAATTCCGACGCCCAGCGCCGTGAGAAGCAGGCCGAGGCCGAGCGCGTCGCCGTCGCGGCCGAGAAGGTCCAGGCCGCGAAGGCCCTCGAGGAGGCCTACAAGAGCGAGCGCGACGCCGAACTCGCCCGCGCCGAGCGCGAAAAGGCCACCCAGCAGGCCAACATCGTGGTCGCCGCCCAGATCGAGAAGGAGAAGGCCATCATCGAGGCCGAGGCCGTGGCCGAGCAGCTGCGCCGCAAGGCGAAGGGTGAGGCCGACGCCATCTTCGCCAAGATGGACGCCCAGGCCCGCGGTACCCTCGAGATCCTCTCCAAGCAGGCTACCGGTTTCGGCCAGCTCGTCGCCGCCGCCGGCGGAGACGCCCAGCAGGCCATCACGATGCTGATCACCGACAAGCTGCCCGAACTGGTCAAGACGCAGGTCGAGGCCGTCAAGGGTATCAATATCGACAAGGTCACCGTCTGGGACAGTGGCAAGAGCGAAAACGGCAAGACGGCCACGGCCAACTTCGTGTCCGGCCTCATGGGATCGGTCCCGCCGCTCGAGGAGCTCTTCAAGATGGCGGGCATGAGCCTGCCGGGCTACCTCAAGGGCAAGCCTGAAGAGGCGCCCGCGGAGGAACCCAAAGCGGAGGACTAGTTATGATCGTCATTAATGTAGATGTGATGCTTGCCCGGAGGAAAATGTCCTCCGGCGAACTCGCCCAGCGCGTCGGGATCACAGCTGCAAACCTCTCGATCCTCAAAACAGGTAAGGCAAAGGCGATCCGCTTCACCACGCTGGAAGCACTCTGCGCCGCGCTGGAATGCCAGCCAGGCGACATCCTCGAATACCGCCCGGACGAATAGTCCCGGCTTGGAATCTTACTGAAAAACGCCCCGTCACCCGGGGCGTTTTTCTTATCCTTTGATGTCGATGGTGAATCCTTCGTCGAGCAGCGGCTGCACGAGGGCGCGCATCTCCTCGGCGGTGTATTTCGCCAGCCCCAGGGCCGGCGTCGGGCGGTCGATGGTGTAGACCATGATGCGGCGGGGCCTGAGGTCGCGGACGATGTCCATCCAGCCGTTGAGGACCTCCGGGCTGCCCGAGTCGAACTCCGGGCTGCGCAGGAACATCGTCTGCAGCACGAAGTCGCCGTGGAAGCCGCGCAGGGCCTCCAGGACGCGCTCGAGGCGGTAGCCGGGCGCGGGATGGTTGATCTTCTCCACGAGCGCGTCCGTGGGCGCGTCGATCTTGAGGATCGGGTTGTCCACGCGCTTGAGCGCCTCGGCGACGGCCGGGACGTGCACGCGCGTGGCGTTGGAGAGCACGGACACCTTGGCGCCGGGATAGTAGGCGTCACGCAGCTCGAGGGTGTCGTCGATGATGCGGGGGAACTCCGGGTTGAGGGTCGGTTCGCCGTCGCCGGAGAAGGTGATGGAGTCGATGGGCGTGCCTTCGAGCATGCAGGCGGCCAGCTTGTCCTCCAGGGCGGAGCGGACCTCCGCCGCCGTGGGCAGGACCTGGTCGTTGCGGCCGTCCTTGTTCCAGCCGCACTCGCAGTAGATGCAGTCGAAATTGCAGATCTTGCCCTTGCGCGGCAGCAGGTTGATGCCGAGCGAGGATCCCAGCCGGCGGCTGTGGATGGGTCCGAATACGGTCTCTTCGCGAATCATGTCTGTCAGAATTTACCGTCTTTGTTGGCTTCCTCTATGCGTTGGTAGAGGTAGGTCGGATAGTCGCCGGTGAAGCAGGCGAGGCAGAGCTCCGAGCGCTTGCCGGCCTTGTAGAGCGCTTCCTGCGAGAGGAAGGCGAGCGAGTCGACGCCCAGGATGTCCCGGACTTCGTCCAGGCTCTTGTGGGCGCAGAGCAGCTCGTCGTAGGTGGACATGTCCACGCCGTAGAAGCAGGGGCTCT
>LUZH01000062.1 GCA_001602885.1 Bacteroidales bacterium Bact_16
ACTCCATCCGGGAGCGCCACCGCCACCGTTATGAGTTCAACAACCGCTACCGCAAGGACTACGAGAAGGCCGGCATGCAGTGCGTGGGCGTGAACCCCGACGCCGACCTGGTGGAGATCGTCGAGATCCCGGCGCTGCGCTGGTATATCGGCACGCAGTTCCATCCCGAGTATTCCTCCACGGTGCTTCATCCCCATCCGCTCTTCGTGAGTTTCGTCAAGGCCTGCATCCTCCAGGCCACCGACCTGACCCGACAGTAAAGGCTGGGCAAGCTTTAATCTAAAATACTGAAATCCATTCACTTGCGAATTTGTAAAGTTCGCATGCAAGGGGGATTTCGTTCCTATCCGAAAATCAGAACAACCCAATAGTTAGTTAGTATTATGAAAAAAATTGAAGCCATCGTCCGCAAGACGAAATTCGAGGAGGTCAAAGAGGCCTTGCTCGGAGCAGACATCAACTGGTTCGAATACCACAACGTGCACGGTATCGGCCAGAGCCGCCAGGAGCGCATCTACCGTGGCGTCCAGTATTCCACGGACGTGATCGAGCGCGTGGCGCTGACCATCGTGTGCCGTGACCAGTTCGTCGATCCGACCGTCCAGGTGATCCTCAAGACGGCGTCGACGGGCGAGATCGGAGACGGCCGTATCTTTATCAGCGACGTGATCGACACCTGGTCCATCCGCACCGGCGAGCACGGCGACACGGTCCTGCGGGACAAGAAGTAAAAAGTAAGTCAAGTTGGTTAGAATGTTAAAAATTAATGCCTTATGGAAGAATTAGCTATTTCTCTCGATACTGTATGGATGTTGTTGGCCGCGATGCTGGTCTTCTTCATGCAACCGGGCTTCGCGCTGTGCGAGGCGGGATTCACCCGCAGCAAGAACACGGCGAACATCCTGATGAAGAATTTCGTTGATTTCATGTTCGGCTCCCTGCTATTCTGGCTGGTCGGTTTCGGCTTCATGTTCGGCAGCGAGGGCGCCGGCTTCATCGGCGCGCCCAACTGGGGCAGCCTGTCTTTCTACAAGAGTGACCTGCCCGTGGAGGGCTTCCTCATCTTCCAGACGGTCTTCTGCGCCACTTCCGCCACGATCGTGAGCGGCGCGATGGCCGAGCGGACCAAGTTCTCCATGTATCTGCTGTACAGCGCGTTCATCTCGCTCATCATCTACCCGGTCGAAGGCCACTGGACCTGGGGCGGCGGCTGGCTCAGCGAGCTGGGCTTCCACGATTTCGCCGGTTCGGCGATCGTCCACAGCGTGGGCGGCGTGCTCGCCCTGATCGGCGCGATCGCGCTCGGACCCCGGCTGGGCAAGTACGGCACGGACGGTAAGAGCCGCGCCATTCCCGGCCACAACCTGACGATGGCTGCGCTCGGCGTCTTCATCCTCTGGATGGGCTGGTTCGGCTTCAACCCGGGCAGCCAGCTGGCCGCCTCCGGCGAAGTCAACCGCACGGCGATCTCCCACGTGTTCCTGACCACCAACCTGGCGGCTGCCGCCGGCGGCGTGGCGACGATGTTCCTGACGTGGATCAAGTACGGCAAACCGTCCCTCTCCCTGACCCTCAACGGCGTGCTGGCCGGCCTGGTCGGCATCACGGCCGGCTGCGACGTGGTCTCTCCGCTCGGTGCGGTGATCATCGGCCTGGTCTGCGGCATCGTGCTGGTCTATGCCATCGAATTCATTGACCGCAAGCTGCACATCGACGACCCGGTGGGTGCGTCCAGCGTCCACGGCGTCTGCGGCATCCTCGGCACGCTGATGACCGGCCTGCTGGCCACGGACGGCGGCCTCTTCTACGGCGGCGGCTGGCATTTCCTCGGCGTGCAGGCGCTCGGCATCGTGGCCATCGACCTCTGGGCCGCCGTGACCGGTGTCCTGCTCTTCTTTGGCATCAAGAAGCTCCACGGCCTGCGTGTGGGCAAGCGTGTGGAAGAGGAAGGCCTCGATATCTACGAGCACGGCGAGAGCTGCTACAACTAGTGTTTAACCCTTAAAAATGAAATCGTCATGAAAAAGCTTATCAGAATACTTTCCGTCACTGCACTGTTTCTCGCCAACCTCGCTGCCGCGGGGGCACAGGACAAAGTGGAGGCATCCGTGGGTGCCGACGTCGTGAGCCAGTACGTCTGGCGTGGTCTCAACCTGGGCGGCGTGTCGCTCCAGCCGACGCTCGGCGTCAGCTACAAAGGCCTGAGCCTGACGGCCTGGGGCTCCGTCGGCCTCTCCAACCCGGCCGACACGAAGGAGTTCGACCTGACGCTGGCCTATGAGACTGGCGGCTTCAACATCGGTGTCACGGATTACTGGTTCAATGCGGGTCTCGACCCGCTGAACCGCTACTTCGCGTATGCTTCCGACTGCACGAACCACGTCTTCGAGGCTACCGTGGGCTATGATTTCGGCTTTGCCTCCCTGCAGTGGTACACCAATTTCGCCGGCAACGACGGCTTGACTCCGGCCGGCAAGCGTGCCTTCAGCAGCTACCTCGAGGCCAGCGTCCCGTTCGCTTTCGGCGGCGTGGACTGGACGGCGGCGGCCGGCGTGGTCCCGTTCGCCACGGATTTCTACGGCGTGGAGGGCTTTGCCCTCACCAACCTCTCGCTGACGGCGGCGACGGAGATCAAGGTCACGGACACCTTCTCGATCCCTGTTTTCGCGCAGGTCGCGGCCAACCCGTACACCCGGAACGCTTTCTTCGTGGTCGGCTTCACCCTGCAGCCCTAGCGGGCTTTATTGATTAACGTTTCGTATTACCTTTTCAGGACTTCAGCTTATGTGTGGAATAGTAGGAATTTTCAACGTGCGCCAGCAGACGGCTGCGTTGCGCGCGCAAGCGCTGGAAATGAGCCGGAAAATCCGCCATCGCGGACCGGACTGGAGCGGCATCTATTGCGGCGGCTCCGCCATCCTGGCGCATGAGCGGCTGAGCATCGTGGACCCGGAATCGGGCGGCCAGCCGCTCTTCTCTCCCGACAGCAGGCAGGTGCTTGCCGTGAACGGGGAGATCTACAACCATCGCGAGATCCGCGCCCGCTATGCGGGGAAATACGCCTTCCGGACCGGCAGCGACTGCGAGGTCATCCTCGCGCTCTACCGGGACAAGGGACCGGCTTTCCTGGAGGAGCTCAACGGCATTTTCGCCTTCGCGCTCTATGACGAGGAGAAGGACGCGTTCCTGATCGCCCGCGACCCGATCGGCGTCATCCCGCTCTACATCGGTTTCGACGACGCCGACGGCAAGGTCTTCGTGGCCAGCGAGCTGAAGGCCCTGGAAGGGCAGTGCGAACGCTACGAGCCCTTCCTGCCGGGCCACTACTACTGGAGCAAGCAGCCGGGCATGAAGCGCTACTACAAGCGCGACTGGATGGACTACGATGCCGTGAAGGACAACGCCGCGTCGGCGGCGGAGGTGCGCGAAGCGCTGATGGCGTCCGTCCGGCGTCAGCTGATGTCCGACGTGCCGTACGGCGTGCTGCTGTCCGGCGGCCTGGATTCTTCGGTGATCTCCGCGATCGCGGAGAAATACAGCGAACACCGCATCGAGGACGAGCTGCGCACGCGGGCCTGGTGGCCGCGCCTGCACTCGTTCGCGGTCGGCCTGGAGGGCGCGCCGGACCTGGCGAAGGCGCGCCTCGTGGCCGAACACATCGGGACGGTGCACCACGAGATCCATTATACCATCCAGGAGGGTCTGGACGCGCTGCGCGACGTGATTTACCACATCGAGAC
>LUZH01000063.1 GCA_001602885.1 Bacteroidales bacterium Bact_16
GAGCCGCCACAAGCGCCACGAACTGGCGATGCAGTACCTCGACAAGCTCGGCCTGACCGCCTGGGCGAAGCACTATCCCAACGAGATGTCCGGCGGTCAGAAGCAGCGCGTGGCCATCGCCCGCGCCCTGATCACCCATCCCAAGATCATCCTGGCGGACGAGCCTACGGGCGCGCTCGATTCCAAGACTTCCGAAGAGGTGATGCAGCTGCTCTCCAAGCTCAACCGCGAGGAGGGCGTGACCATTATCGTGGTCACGCACGAGAGCGGCGTCGCCAACTGCACCGACAAGATCGTCCACATCAAGGACGGCATCATCGGCGAGATCGAAGACAACCGCGAGCATCGCGCCTCGATGTTCGGCGTCAACAGCACCATGAAATGAGAGACGTCTTTACAGAGATATGGGCGAGCCTCCGCCGCAACAAACTCCGGACCTGTCTCACGGGCTTCGCGGTGTCGTGGGGCATCTTCATCGTCATCTTCCTGCTGGGGGCGGGCAACGGCCTGATGAACTCCTTCCAGGAGGACCGGGAGGGCGTCGCCACCAACGTGATGACCGTTTCCGGCCACCTGACCTCCAAGCCTTATGCGGGCATGAAAGAAGGCCGCCGCATCGACCTGGACAACCGGGATGTCGATGTGACGGGAAGCGAAATGTTCGCTGAGCATATCGATCAGGTCGTTGCCTCCGTGAGCGCAAGCACCCGGTATGTCTACGGGAAGAAGCGCATCTCCGGCACGATAGCCGGCAACTATCCGGACCGCCAGAAGATGGACCATCTTGATATCCTGCACGGCCGTTTCATCAACGACAACGACATCGCCCATAAGCGCAAGGTGATTGTCCTGGCGAAGAACGTGGCGGAAGAGCTGCTCGGCATCCTGTCGCCGGAAGAAGAGGAAATGACCGGCGTCATCGGCAACAGGAAGGCCTCGTTGGAGAGCATCATCGGTAAATATGTCAAGGTCGGCGACATCCCCTTCCGGGTGGTCGGCATCAGCAAGACGGACTATGCAAGCAACAACAACACCTGTGTCGCTCCCTTCACGACGGTCCAGAGCATCTACGCCCGGGGCAACCGGGTGGACGAGGTTTCGTTCTCCTTCCACGGCCTGCCGACGGAAGCGGCGAACGAGGAGTTCGAGAAAGAATACCGCGCGGTGCTCAACAGCCACCACAACGTGGCCCCGAACGATACCCGCGCCATCCGGATCGACAACCAGTTCACGGCGAACATGCAGATGAACAAGGCGCAGAAGGCCCTCCACTATGCTTTCTGGTTCGTCGGTATCCTGACCCTGCTCGGCGGTATCGTGGGCGTGAGCAACATCATGCTCATCACGGTCAAGGAGCGTACGCACGAATTCGGCATCCGCAAGGCCATCGGCGCCCGCCCCTGGTCCATCACGAAATTGATCCTTGCGGAGAGTGTCACGATCACGGCCGTCTTCGGCTATGTGGGCATGCTGCTCGGCATGATCGGCTGTCAGGTGCTGGACAAGACCGTCGGACGGACCGTCATGACCGTCGCGGACCAGAAGATTGCCGTCCTGGTCGACCCGTTTGTCGGAATGGATTCGGCGATCGAGGTGACCGTCGTGCTGATCGTCGCCGGCACGTTCGCCGGCCTGTTCCCGGCCCTCCGGGCCGCCAAAGTCAGACCCATTGAAGCCCTCAGAGCAGAATGAAAATAGATATAGACCATTTCCGTGAGATTGCGGATTCCCTGACCCGCAACAAGAGCAGGAGCCTGCTCACCGGCTTCGGCGTGTTCTGGGGCGTGTTCATGCTCCTGATCATGCTGGGCGGCGGCCAGGGCTTCAAGAAAATGATGGGCAACGTCTTCACCGGCTTTGCCACGAACTCCGGCATCATAGCCAGTGACGAGACCACCAAAGCCTATGCCGGCTTCGGGGAAGGGCGCTGGTGGACGCTGAACAATGGCGACATCGAACGGATACGGCAGGCAGTGCCGGAACTGGATATCGTGACACCGACCGCCTTTGTCTCGAATTCTCAGATCGTTTATGGCGAGAACTCCTCCCGGGGCATGGTGCAGGGTGTATATCCCGACTATGCGAAGATCGAAGAGCCGCGCCTCAAATACGGGCGTTTCATCAACGATGCGGACATGCTGCAGTCGCGGCGGGTGTGCGTGATCGGAAAACAGATCTACACCGACCTTTTCCCGGATGGCGGCGATCCGTGCGGCAAGTTCATCAAAGTGGGGCCGTCCTACTACCAGATCGTGGGCGTGGACGTCAGCAGCCCGATGTTCTTTGTCGGCGCCCCGGCGACCGAGCGCGTCACCATCCCGCTTTCCATGGTGCAGAAGATCTACAACCGGGGAAATGATGTGGACCTGATCTGCGTGACGGGCATTTCCGGCTCCCGGATCTCGAAACTGGAACCGCGGCTGCGCCAGATCCTTTCCCGCGCACATAAACTGGACCCGACGGACAAGCAGGCGCTCTTCGTCTTCAACAGCGAGCAGCTCTTCGACATCATCGACAACCTGTTCAACGGCGTTGCCTTCCTGGTCTGGCTGGTCGGTCTGGGCACCATCTTCGGGGGTGTGATCGGCGTGAGCAACATCATGATGGTCACGGTCAAGGAGCGCACGACCGAGATCGGCATCCGCCGCGCCATCGGCGCCACGCCGCGCAACATCCTTTCGCAGATCATTTCGGAGAGCATCGCGCTGACCCTGGTCGCAGGCTCGTTCGGCATCGTGCTGGCCGTGTATTCGCTGCGCGGCCTGGAAATAGCCGTCGCGCATTCGCAAGAGTTCGGCCCGACCGAATTCCAGATCGGGTTCTGGCTGGCCATCGGCGCCGCCCTGATGCTGACCGTGCTCGGCATCGTGGCCGGCCTGGCCCCGGCGAGCCGCGCGATGGCCATCAAACCCGTGGACGCCATGAGAGATGAATAATAAATAAAAACAACACATATGAAACGCTTTACCAAGTACATCGTTTTCGCCCTCATCGGGCTGTTCGTCATCGGTACCTTCGTGTACCTCTACAAGAACTCCCAGCCGGAGAAGATCCGCTACAAGGAGCTGGAAACCGCGGTGATGGACATTCACCGGACCACCGTCGTCACCGGCAAGATCACGCCGCGCAACGAGGTCAACGTCAAGCCGCAGATCAACGGCATCATCGCCGAACTCTACAAGGAGGCCGGCCAGATGGTCAAGGAGGGGGAGGTGATCGCAAAGCTCCGCGTCATCCCAGACATGAACTCCCTGAGCGCCGCCCAGTCCCGCGTGCGCCTGGCCGAGATCAACCTCAAGCAGGCCAGGACCAATTATGAGCGCGAGAAGGCCCTCTACGACAAGAAACTCATCAGCGACGACGAGTACGACAAGGTCTTCCAGACTTACAACCAGGCCAAGGAGGAGCGTTCGGCCGCCCAGGAGTCCCTGGAGGTCATCCGCGACGGCGTGTCCTCGTCCAACAAGACGGGCAGCTCGACCCTGGTCCGCTCCACCATCACGGGCCTCATCCTCAACATCCCCGTCAAGGTGGGCAACTCCGTGATCCAGGCCAACACGATGAACGACGGTACGACCGTCGCCGTCGTGGCCGACATGTCCGACCTGATCTTCGACGGCAACGTCGACGAGACGGAAGTCGGCTCCCTGGTGGAAGGCATGCCGATCAGCATCAAGATCGGCGCCCTGCCCGACTACAGCTGCGAGG
>LUZH01000064.1 GCA_001602885.1 Bacteroidales bacterium Bact_16
GTATCCATCCTGCGGATGTAGAAACGGAGGGAGGAGAAGTCCATGCCGGGACTTCCGTGGGGATGCATCATGTTAGCGGAGGCGGAGGGATTCGAACCCCCGGTACGTTGCCGTACAACAGTTTTCAAGACTGCCGCCATCGACCACTCGGCCACACCTCCGGAAAGGGGCTGCAAATTTAGTTCTTTTTCTCGGATTTCTCGTCTTTCGCGAAGAAACGCCAATGAAAAAGAAGCAGATAGAAAGCTCCTACGGTCACACAGGAATCCGCGAAGTTGAACACCGGGCTGAAGAAGATCACGCGTTCGCCGTCCCGGATGATCGGGAAGAAGAACATGTCGACCACCTTGCCGAACATGAACGGGGCATAGTCCCAGATCAGGCCGTAGAAGAGCGAGTCGATGATGTTGCCGACCGCGCCGGCCGTGATCATCGTCAGGCCGACCAGCACGCCGGTCGGCGTGCCCTTCTTGATCAGGGACCGGATCCACCAGATCAGGAAACCGCTCAGCACGATGCGGAAGAGCGAAAGGAGGAATTTGCCGATCTGTCCGCCGAAGGACATGCCGAAGGCCATTCCCTTGTTTTCCACGAAGCACAGGCGGAACCACTGGCCGATCACGTTGATCTGCTCGCCCAGTTCCATGTTCGTCTTGACCAGGTATTTGATCACCTGGTCAATGACGACGAGCGCGATGCCGAGCAACAGAAGTTTCTTGCCCTGGGACAGTTTCATAAGCCTAGTTCTTGCCCTGCTTGGCGAGCATTTCCTTGGCTTCAACCGTCAGCGTGGCGTGCGGGACCAGGCGCAGGCGCTCCTTGGGGATGAGCTGGCCGGTCACGCGGCAGACGCCGTAGCTCTTGTTCTCGATGCGGATCAGGGCCGCCTCCAGGTTCTGGATGAACTTGTACTGGCGCTGGGCCATCTGACTGGCCTCCTCCTTGGAGAGCTGGAAGGCGCCGTCATCCTCGACCGTGCGGAAGGACGGAGTCGTGTCCTCGATGTCGTTGGTGCCGTTGTGCATCACCACCTGGCGGAGCGTATTATATTCTGACTTCGCCTTGGCGAGCTTTTCCTCGATGATTTCCTTGAACTCGGCCAGTTCGGCGTCCGAATACCGGACTCTCTGGCCCGTCTGGGCGTTTTGGTCAATCTTTTCCATACTATTAAAGGTTAGAGCTAGTGTGTTTGCAGACAAGAATCCGGATGGCGCCATCGCCCCACTCCACCTCCGCGGCCCCGGCGGGCGCGCCGGCGAGCGGCTGCTGCTCCAGCGAGAGCGAGAGGGTCTGGGCGGCGACGTAATCCGCGTACTCCGAGAGCGCGGCGCGGATCTCCTCCGCAGCGGCGCCGTCGGCATAGATGACGGTATCGATCCGGTCCGTGACCTCGAACCCGCTGTCCTTGCGGAGGGTCTGGATCGGATGAATGAGTTCACGGGCGTGGCCTTCGCGCACGAGCTCGGGCGTCTGGACGATGTCCAGCGCGAGCGTGAGCGCGCCTTCGGTGGCGACAAGCCAGCCCGGCATGTCTTCGGAATGGATCTCGTAATCGCCCTTGGCGAGCGTGACGTCGCCGGAGGGCAGATGCAGGATATATTCCGCCTCGGCCCGCTCGATGGCGGCGATCTCCTCCTGGGAGAGCGCTCCGAACGCGGCGGCAATTTCTTTCATCTGCTTGCCGTAGGCCTTGCCGAGGGTTTTGAAATTGGGTTTGATCTTCTTGGTGATGATGCCCGTGGTGTCGTGCAGGAACTCGATCTGCTTGACGTTGACTTCCGTCAGGAAGATCTCGCGCACGCGCTCGATGTGCTCCTTGACCGTGTCGTCGATGACGGG
>LUZH01000065.1 GCA_001602885.1 Bacteroidales bacterium Bact_16
GACGAATATTTCCTGTTCGAGGCGCGTCAGGGCGGACTCTATATCTACCACATCGACCGCTCCGACAATCCTGCGGGCTATTCGGCCCGGCAGCAGAAGGAGCTGACCGCGCGCGAGCGCTGGGAGACGGGCGAGATCAACAACAACCCCGCGCACCCCTGCGTGCGCCTGATCCCCGCCGATCCGGCGGCGACGGGCGCGGCCGGGGTCCCCTTCCCGGGCGGCGGCGCGGCGAGCTTCGGCTCCGACACGCCTTCGGCGTTCCGGGCCTGGAGCGGCGCCGCGTCCGGGCTGGCCCTGACGGGCATCCGCCCGGCCGCCGACGGCGCCGTGACCTTCGAGGTCGTGCGCCCGATCACGATCGACGAGGTGGCCGTCTACCAGGACGCCGTCCTCATCCGCTGGACGCCTTCGCTCTCGCTGGCGGGCATCCAGGGCTACGAAGTGAGCTGGACCGACGGCACGGAGAGCTGGAGCGCGGAGCTGCCCGCCGACGCCGTGAGCTACACGGTCGAGGGCCTGCAGCCCAAGACGGAATACACCTACAGCGTGCAGCTGCACTGCTCCGCCACCGAGCGCTATTCGGCCGGCGGACGCTTTGAGACGCGCATCCTGCGCAAGGGCACGTATCCTTATATCTATCTGGCCGACGCCCGACGCAACCTCGACGGCAGCTTCCCGGCCGGCAGCAAGATCCCGCTGCGCGTGTTCAACACCAGCGAGGTGCAGGAAGTGCAATGGACGATGGACGGCGCGCCTGTCCAGCCGGAGGCGGACGGGATGTTCACGCTGCAGCGCAGCGGCGTCCTGCGCGCCAGGATCCTTTATCTGGACGGCACGTCCGAGACCCTGATGAAAGAAATCACCGTGCAATGAGAACCGCCCGTCATATCTTCGCGCTGCTGCTCCTGTCGCTGCTGCCCCTGCTGGGCGGCTGCGACGGCGACCGCCAGTGCGACGCTTTCTGCGAGCACGACAACATCCGCCTGCAGGTGGGCGGCTCCACCGTGTTCGCCTACGACCCCCTCACCTGCCAGCTCTCGTTCGGGCGCGACGGGCGTGAGTTCCGCGCCTTCACGGACTCGATGTCCGATTTCTTCGTGGTGCAGCTCTCCGACATCCCCACGCAGCTGGGCCAGCGCCTGACGGCGAACCTGACCTGGACGACGGACTGGGAGGTGCTGACCAGAAAAAACCTCACCCTCGAGGTTGTGCGCCTCGAGGGTGATGAATTCTGGCTTTGGAGCACCGCCGGCCGGATCGGCGTGACGGTGCGTATCCTTGAGTAAGCTTAGAACGACAGGGCGATCTGGATGAAGTCGTCGGCCTTGAGGGCGGCGCCACCGATCAGACCACCGTCGATGTCCGGCTGGGCGAAGAGCTCCTTGGCGTTGGACGGCTTGCAGGAACCACCGTAGAGGATGGTCACGTCGTCGGCAACGGCCTGGCCGAACTTGGCGGCGAGGTCCTTGCGGATGTGGGCGTGGATCTCCTCGGCCTGCTCGGCGGTAGCGGTCTTGCCGGTGCCGATGGCCCAGACGGGCTCGTAGGCCACGATGATCTTCTTCATATCCTCGGCGGAGAAGTTGTAGAGGACGTTCTTGATCTGGGCGGAGCACACGTCGAAGTGCTTGCCGGCCTCACGCTCGTCGAGGTTCTCGCCGACGCAGAGGATGACGCCGAGACCGGCCTCGAGGGCGAGCTTGGTCTTCTCGACCAGCTTCTCGTCGGTCTCGCCGTAGTACTGACGGCGCTCGGAGTGGCCCAGGATGGTCCACTGGCAGCCGACGGCCTTCAGCATGTCCACGGAGATCTCGCCGGTGTAGGCGCCGCTCTTGTGGTCGGCGCAGTTCTGGGCGGAGAGCTCCACCTTGGTGCCCTCGAGCTGCTTGCCGCAGCAGCAGAGGTGGGTGAAAGGCGGGGCGATGATGAGGCCGACGCCGGCAGGGATTTCCGCGGCGCGGGCAGCCACAGCCTTCGCCAGCTCGATACCATCAGGTCTGGTCGTATTCATCTTCCAGTTGCCTGCAACGATTTTCTTTCTCATATTGTGTTGTATAGATTGATTTCGGGTCGCAAATTTACGAAATATTAACTAATTTTGCAGTCTTAATTGTGTCGAATCGATGAAGAATTTTGTAGAAGAGCTGAAATGGAGAGGCATGATCCAGGATATCATGCCCGGAACCGAAGAGAAATTGATGGAAGGCCCGCAGGCCGCCTACGTCGGGATTGACCCGACGGCGGACTCCCTGCACATCGGCCACCTCGTGAGCGTGATGATCCTCAAGCATTTCCAGAACTGCGGCCACAAGCCGTACGCCCTGGTCGGCGGCGCCACCGGCATGATCGGCGACCCCTCGATGAAGAGCCAGGAGCGCAACCTGCTGGACGAAGAGACGCTGGCGCACAACGTGGCCGGGATCAAGGCGCAGCTGGGCAAGTTCCTCGACTTCGACTCCGACGCCCCCAACAAGGCGGAGCTCGTCAACAACTACGACTGGATGAAGGACTACTCCTTCATCAACTTCATCCGCGACATCGGCAAGCACATCACCGTCAACTATATGATGGCGAAGGACTCCGTCAAGAAGCGCCTTTCGCGCGACTCCTCCGAGGGCATGTCCTTCACCGAATTCAGCTACCAGCTGATGCAGGGCTATGATTTCTACTGGCTGTGGAAGCACCGCGGCTGCATCCTGCAGCTGGGCGGCTCCGACCAGTGGGGCAACATCACCACGGGCACCGAGCTCATCCGCCGCATGGACGGCGGCGAGGCTTTCGCCCTCACCTGCCCGCTGATCCGCAAGGCCGACGGCACCAAGTTCGGCAAGACCGAGAAGGGCAACGTCTGGCTCGATCCGGCCCGCACTTCCCCCTACCAGTTCTACCAGTTCTGGCTCAACGTGAGCGATGAGGACGCCGAGCGCTTCATCAAGATCTTCACGATGCTGGACCGCAAGACCATCGAGGACGCGATCGCCGCGCACCGCGAGGCGCCGGAGCGCCGCGAGCTGCAGCGCCTGCTGGCCCGCGAGGTCACCATCATGGTCCACGGCCAGGCCGAGTACGACAACGCCGTGCGCGCCAGCCAGATGCTCTTCGGCAAGTCCACTTCCGAAGACCTGCGCAAGCTGGACGAGCGCACGTTCCTCGCCGTGTTCGACGGCGTGCCGACCTTCGAGATCGAGCGCGGCGCCCTGCCGCTGGGCATCCTGGACGCCCTGGCGGTCAACACGCAGATCTTCCCGTCCAAGGGCGAGGCCCGCAAGATGATCCAGCAGAACGGCTTCAGCCTCAACAAGGACAAGCTCACGGACATCAACTACCAGCTGTCCGAGGCGGACATCGTGGACGGCAAGTACATCCTGGCCCAGAAGGGCAAGAAGGACTATTTCCTGATCAAGATCATCTAGTTTTATGGATAAACCGGCATCTACGAGACAACTGAAGGTCGCGCGCGAAGTGCAGCGCGACCTCTCCGAAATCATCCGCAGCCGGGGGATGGCCGCCTTCGGCGGAGCGATGGTCACCGTGAGCGAGGTGCGCATCAGCCCCGACCTGAGCGTGGCGAAGGTGTTCGTGAGCATCTTCCCGTCCGACCGCGCGGAGCAGGTGATGAAACTCCTCAACGAGGAGAAGCGCACGCTGCGCGGCGAGCTCGGCCGTCAGGTGGGTTCGCAGCTGCGCATCGTGCCGGAAATCGATTTCTATCTGGATTCCACGCTCGACTACGTGGAGCACATCGAGGAGCTCCTCAAGAAGTAGGCGCTCCGAGCCGTGAAGCCCGACCTTTATATCGCGCGGCGCTACCTGGTGGCCAGGAAGTCACTGGGAGTGATCCACGCGATTTCTGTCATCAGCGCCGTCGGGATGGCCGTCGGCACCGCCGCGCTGATCCTCATCCTCTCGGTCTACAACGGCTTCGACCGCATCATCAAGCAGAGCCTGTCCGACCTGGCGCCGGACGTGCTCGTCACGCCCGCGCAGGGCAAATATTTCTCGCCCGAAGGGCCCGCTTTCGAGGCGCTTGCGGCCGATCCGCGCGTGACGCAGGTCTGCGGCGTCGTGGAGGAGCAGGTGTTCGCGGCTTACGGCGGGCGGCAGGAGCTGGCCCGCGCGAAGGGCGTGGACGAAGTCTACGAGGCGAATTCGCGCCTGGCCGGCCACGTCGTCGAAGGGGACTTCGCGCTGCACGGCGGCGATCTGCCGCAGGCGGCCGTGGGCATCGCGCTGGCGCGCAAAATGGGCATCCGCCCGCGTTTCCTCGATCCGCTGGTGATCTACTATCCCCGCCGGGGGGCCCGCATCCCGCTGGCCGGGCCGGGCACGGCCCTGGGCAGCGTGAAGCTCGCCCCGGCGGCCCTGCTGAGCGTCAACGCCACCACGGACGAGCAGCTCATCGTCCTCCCCATCGCCCAGATGCGCGCCCTGATCGGGCTGGACGAGGGGCAGGTCAGCGGGCTGGAGCTGCGCCTGTCGACCGCGCCCGACCGCCGGACCCTCCGCTCCTTCCAGGAGCTCCTGGGCCCGGACTACGTGGTGCGCGACCGCATCCGGCAGGAGCCCGCGCTCTACAAGATGATGCGCTACGAGAAACTGGCCATCTACCTGATCCTGCTCTTCGTGGTGCTGATCATCGCCTCCAACATCTTCGGATCCCTGTCGATGCTGTCCATCGCCAAGCGCGAGGACATGCAGACGCTGAGCGCCCTCGGCGCCAACGACCGCCTCATCCGGCGGATCTTCGTCTTCGAGGGCTGGCTGGTGTCGCTCTGCGGCCTGGCCGCCGGGCTGGTCGTCGGCGTGGCCCTGGCGCTGCTCCAGCAGCATTTCGGCATCATAAAAATGCCCGGAGGATTTCTCCTCCAGGCATATCCTGTGGTCCTGCAGGTCAGCGACCTGCTCTGGACAGTTCTCGGTGTAGGAACCATCGGCATATTGATATCCTTGCTCGCGGCACCTCGGAACGGAGCGACTCAGGGAGTTTGAGGGGTACGCCCCTCAACATCAAGCGTTAGCAGGTGCTGGCGTCAGCCAGCGCCTGCTCTAAATCGGCGATAATGTCGCGCGGATCCTCGAGACCGATGCTCAGGCGCATCAGGCCCGGATCGACGCCCGCCTCGCGCAGCTGCTGGTCGGAGAGCTGCCGGTGCGTGTGGGACGCCGGGTGCAGGATGCAGCTGTGGCAGTCCGCCACGTGGGTCTCGATGGTGACCAGCTGGAGGTGGTCCATGAAGCGCTTGGCGCGCTCGCGGTCGCCCTTGAGCGCCAGCGCCATCACGCCGCAGGTGCCCTCCGGCATATATTTCTGTGCCAGCGCGTAGTCGGAATCGTCTTTCAGGCCCGGATAGTGGATCCATTCCACGGCAGGATGGTCGTGGAGGTATTCCGCCACCTGCTGCGCGGACGCGCACACGTGCTTCATGCGCACGGCGAGCGTCTGGATGCCGAGGTTGAGGTAGAAGGCGTTCTGCGGGCTCTGGATGGAGCCCAGGTCGCGCATCAGCTGGCTGGTGGCCTTGGTGATGTAGGCCAGCTTGCCGAATTTCTTCGTATAGGTGAGCCCGTGGTAGGACTCGTCCGGCGTGGTCAGGCCCGGGAACTTGTCGGCGTGGGCCTCCCAGTCGAAGTTGCCGCTGTCGATGATGGCGCCGCCGACCGTGGTGCCGTGGCCGTCGAG
>LUZH01000066.1 GCA_001602885.1 Bacteroidales bacterium Bact_16
TCGGGCGTCTGCTCCATGTCATAGGCGCGCAGGCTGACGACGCTGCGGTAGAGCGGCTGTCCGTCCTGGAAGCGGTCGTTGGTCAGCGACAGGGTCGCCGTCGGCACGATGCCGCGCAGGTAGCCGCCGGATGAGAAATTCCACGGGATATAGGTCCGCAGGCTGGCGGTCAGTGACGGGAGGATGCCGGTGCCGGCGGCGTTCTCGCGCGCCCGCGATTTCAGCGAGACCAGCTGCTTCTCTTCGTCCTTCTCCAGGTAATAGGTCCGGGCGTCGCGGTCGTTGAAATCGACGGACGCCTCGAAGACGGGATACAGCCCGGAGTAGGTCCATTTTCCGTGCAGCGAATGCCGCCAGGCGCCTTCGGCGTAGGCGGCGTGGTAGCCGGCGTAGCCGTAGGAAGTGCCCAGGTCGTTCTGCCAGAAGGCGGTCGCGCCCAGGCCGGCGTCTTCCGTGAGCCGGCTCAGCGACAGCTCCTCGATGCCGTCATAATTGACATACAGGGGCAGCCAGGTATGGAAGCGGAAGAGGTGCGCGAACTTGTTGTAGGGCTTGGGCTTGCTCATCCGGAACGGCTGCTCGGGCGTCTGCGGCTCGCCGGCCGCGAGCTCCTTGGCGAAGGGGAAGGCCGGGAGCGTGGAGAAATCGGCCAGGCGCGGGCGCAGCTTCTTCCAGGCGACCTTCTGGATCAGGCGCCCTTCGGGCTGCAGCGCGGAGAAGAAGAGCGTGTCGTCCACCGCCAGGAAGCTCGACGCGCCGAAGCGCGTGTTGGTGAGCTGCCGGGCGTAGCCGTCCTTCGGATCATAGGCGTAGAGTTCGTCCACGCCGTTCAGGTCGGAGACGAACATCAGCCGGCCGTTGTGGTCCCACAGGTCCTCCATCTTGACGGGGCGGGGGCCCAGGACGAGCGTGAAGTCCGGCAGGCGGTAGAGGCCGAAGCCGTGGGTGGTGATGGCGTTGGCATAGAGCGTGCCGTCCACCCAGGCGGTCTCGAGGACCTGCATCCCGGCGGGCGCTTTCCAGCTCTTGCGCACGGAGCCGTCTTTGGCGTCCAGCAGGACCACGCGGCTCGTCCCGTCCAGGAGGTATTCCGTGGCGGAGAGCAGCGGTTCGTCCGGGACGGGCGTCGGGTTGTAGTAGCGCGTCCTGCGCGTGAGCGTCCGGACCGACTTGGCGTCGGAAGAACGGATGACCGAATAGGAGCGCAGCGGCCAGCGCGGGTCGCGCACGATCTCGCTCCAGTAGAGGCGGCCCGTCGGCTCGCTGTATTTCAGCGGAGAGGTGGAGCCCAGGGAGAATACGACGCTCTCGCGCCCGTCCGGGCCGATCTTGACGTATTGGGTGGGCTTGGTGATGCCGCTGCGGATGGCATACAGATCGCCGCCGAACGTCTCGAGTTCCTCATATTCGGTGAAGCGGCGCGGCACGCGGCTGACCGGCTCCGGCTGCAGGAAAGGCCCGCGCTTCGCCTCGTCCGCCGCCCACTGCTTCTGCAGGTCGGCGCAGACCGCGGCGAACGCGTCCTTGAACGACAGGCCGGTGGCTTCGCGCACGGTCTTCTGCCAGTTGAAGAAAGCCACGCCGCCGTGGTCCGCGAGGCGCTGATAGAAGCGCGCGGACAGGTCGGGCACGTCGAAATGCGCCCGGATGCCGGCGACGGCCAGGTAGCCGGCGCGGTAGTAGTCGGGGGTATAGTAGCGCTGTGAACCATAGCGCCAGCGCCAGTAGTTGCGGAAATCGCCTGCGGCGAAGCTCACGCGGAAGTATTCGAGGAAGGAAGCCGTGCGGCCGCGGCCGCTGCGGGTCAGGGCCGTCTCGGCGGCGACGGCGTCGCCTTCGAAGAAGGCCGGCCCGCCGTAGACCGCCGCCAGCAGGCCCGTGCCGCCCTGCCCGGTGAGGACGTTGAGCCAGCGGAAGGGCTTGCCCGCGACGCCCTGCATCTGCGCGACGTGGCGCGACTCGTGGATGGCGAGCTGCGTCACCCAGGGGTTGGCCTCGTCCGGGAATGCGTCCGGGGTGGTGAACAGCTCCATCCGGCGCGGCGACCAGGTGACCTGGCCGTTGGAATAGGCGGTGAAGGGATGGAGGACCACCGGCATGCGGTTCTTGTAGGCGGCGTTGGGGCGCGCGCCGACCGTGGCGCTGATCGGGCCGGCGGCCCGCTCCAGCGCGATGGCGTAGGCGCGTCCCAGCGAGTCCAGCCCGCGCGGGTAGATTACCCGGTAGGTAGGGGTCTCGATGGTATTCCAACGGATGCCGCCGGGATCTTCGCCGAGCGTATGGAACTGGGCGGAGGCGGGGAGGGTAGCCAAAAGGGCGGCCAGAAGCGGGATGAGCCTGCGGTACAACATGGTGACAAAAGTAGTTATTCAGCCCCAAAAAATAAAATTTTGGTTAACTTTATGCCTTAGAATGAAAGGACGGATGCTCATACCGCTGATGCTGCTGGCCGCGCTGCTGCCGGCCGGCTGCCGCCGGGCCCCGCAGGCCCCGGCCGCCCCACAGCTCCGCCCTTTCCCGTATCCGGAGATCCCCGCGCTCTACACCGACCGCGCGGAGCAGGAAGCCTGGTTCCTGGACCATTTCTGGGACCCGTTCTTCGCCAGCGACGGCCCCTGCGACACCGGCGCCGTGCTGGGCGTGCCCATCCACGACGTGGAGGGGCAGTTCGCCGCCTACGTGCGGCTCCTGCAGCAGCGCCCGCTCCCCGAGGCGCAGCGCCGGATCCGGGAGCTCTTCGCGCAGGTGGAGGAGCGGCAGGCCGCCGACACGGCCGCGCACGTCTTCCTGCAGATGGAGCAGATCGTCTCCCGCTACCTCTACGACCCCAATTCCCCCGTCCGCGACGAGGATCTCTATCTCCCCTACGTGGAGGGGCTGGCCAAGTCCCGCTACACGCGCCCCGAGGCCCGTCCGGGCTATGAATACGAGCGCCGGATGTGCGCGCTCGCGCCGGTCGGCTCCGTGGCCCCGGACTTCCGTTTCACGGACGCCCGCGGCCGCACCCGCCGCCTCCACGACGTCCGCGCGCACGCCACCCTGCTCTTCTTCAGCAACCCCGGCTGCCACGCCTGCCTGGAGATCATCAACACCCTGCAGGCCGTGCCCGGGATCGAGAACCGCATCCGCGAGGGCCGCTTCGCCGTCGTCAACGTCTACATCGACGAAGACATCGCGGCCTGGCGGGCCTACGAACCCAACTACCCGCGCACGTGGCTCTGCGGCTACGATCCGGACGGCCTGGTCCGCTCCGACCGCATCTACAACGTGCGCGCGATCCCTTCGCTGTACCTGCTGGACGACGACAAGCGGATCCTGATGAAAGACGCCCCCGTGGAGCGGGTCGTCTCCTGGCTGCAAAACCAACAAAACCAATAACATCATGGCTATCAACAGAAAACTCTGGGGCAGAACGCCCGACGGCAAACCCATCTACAAGTATACCCTGACCAACGCCAGCGGCGCCTCCGTGGTGCTGGGCAGCATCGGCGCCGCCATCGTGAGCGTCAACGTCCCCGACCGCGACGGCAAGCTCGCCGACGTCGCCCTCGGCTACGGCAAGGCCGAGAGCTATTTCGGCGACGGCCCCTACCTGGGCAAGGTCCCCGGCCGTTTCGCCAACCGCATCGCCAAGGGCAGGTTCACCCTCGACGG
>LUZH01000067.1 GCA_001602885.1 Bacteroidales bacterium Bact_16
AACCAGGACCTCCTGGACAACATGTCCAAGGTCTCACCAAGAGAAGCGAAATACTACGATAACTATTAAAATTAAGGCGCTGCGGTTTGCAGCGCCTTAATTTTTTATTTCGTGCCGAAGATGCGGTCGCCCGCGTCGCCCAGACCCGGGACGATGTAGGCGTCGGCGTTCAGGTGGTCATCGATCGCGGCCACGTAGATGTCCACGTCGGGATGCTCCTTCTGCACGCGGGCGATGCCTTCCGGCGCCGCCACGAGGCACATCAGGCGGATGTTGGTGCAGCCGCGCTCCTTGAGCATCGCCAGGGCGTCGCAGGAGCTGCCGCCCGTCGCGAGCATCGGGTCCGTGACGATGACCAGGCGGTCCTGGATGTCCTCCGGGAGCTTGCAGTAGTAGACCACCGGCTCGTGGGTCTGCTCGTTGCGGTAGAGACCGATGTGGCCGACCTTGGCCACGGGCACGAGCGTGTGCAGGCCCTCGACCATGCCCATGCCTGCGCGCAGGATGGGGACGATGGCGAGCTTGCGGCCGCTGACCTTCTTGGCGGTCATCTTGCAGATCGGGGTCTCGATGTCGACGTCTTCGAGGGGGATATCGCGCGTGATCTCATATCCCATCAGCAGGGAGATCTCTTCGAGGAGCTGCCGGAAATCCTTGGATCCCGTCTCCTTGTCACGCATGATGGTCAGCTTGTGCTGGACCATCGGGTGATCGATTACATGGACTTGACTCATAAAGTTTCGGTATTTTTAAGCTTGTTTTTCCGGACACATTCGCCGATCAGGAAGAGGATAGCCGCCACGACCATGCCGTTGATCGAAGGGATGCCCCATTTCACGAGGTTGGCCACGACCGCGCCGAGGATGACGCCGGCCACGGAGAACCAGTTGACGGAGATGCTGGGCATCTTCTCCTCCAAATAGGCTTTCCGGTTGCAGAAATAGCTGAGGATCAGGATGATGCCGACGGGCGGAAGGGTGCAGTTGAGCACGTTCAGCCAGTCGCAGAAATTGTTGTAGAGCCACACGGCGGCCACCGTGCCGATGAGGCCGGAGATCAGTACCATCGTCTTCTTGGAGATGCCGAAGATGTTGGACAGGCCCAGGCCGCCGGTGTAGAGGGCGTTGTCGTTGGTGGTCCAGATGTTCAGGCCCAGGACCAGGACGGCCAGGTAGAACAGATTGAGGTTGAGCATCACCTCGAAGATGTCGTTGCCGCCCACGTAGATGCTGGACACGGCGCCGAACAGGAACATCAGGCTGTTGCCCAGGAAGAAGGCGATGACGGTCACCCACAGGCCCACGCGGGCGTTCTTGGCGAAGCGCGTGAAGTTGGGCGTGGCGGTGCCGCCGGACACGAAGCTGCCGATCACGAGGCCGGCGCCGGCAATCACGGAGAGGTCCTTGGTGCCGCGGGAGAACTGCTCCACGAGGCCCACGTCGCCGCGCTTGATGGCGAGGATCATCGCCACGGTGCCGAGGATGGCCACGGCCGGAACGGCGATATAGCTGATCAGCGTCAGGCCCTTGATGCCGAAATACGCACTGGCCGTCATCAGGATGCCGGCGATGGCCACGAGCATATAGACTTTGGCGGGCATGTCACCATCCAGGTCCAGATGGAGGACTTCCTTGGCCACGGGGATGGCGAACATCGCCAGGCCCACGCCGAACCAGCCCACCTGCGTGAAGCTGATCATTGCGCTGGGGAGCCAGCTGCCCTTGTTGCCGAAGCTGCGGCGGGCCAGCATGTCCAGGGTCAGGCCGCTCTCGGCGCCGATGAAGCCGAGCGCGCCCGTATAGGCGCCCAGGATGAGACCGCCGAGCAGCAGTGACAGCAGGAATCCTTGGAAATCCAGTCCGGCGGCCAGTTTCTGGCCCGCCCACATACTGGCGGAGAAGAAGGTGAAGCCGAGCATGATCATGAACATGCTCAGGTTGCTCTTACGGCCGGTCTGCGCTACTTTGCCGGTCGTAAAGTCGAAATCGACATGGGATTTTGACGTGCTCATTGAATGGTGCTATTAGGTTGTAGTTGAGTCCACGTATTTGGCCAGGTTGGCCTTGATTTCAGCCAGGCGGCGCCGGCAGATATCCTCCAGCCTGCGCTCCTGCACGATGTCGAGGTAGTGCTGCTCCAGCTCGAAGAGCTTCTGCACGTCGAGCTGCTGATAGCCGTTCAGCTGCCGCCAGGCCTCATAGGTAATCGGCCGCGCATAGCCGATCTTCTCGGCCAGGAAAGCCTTGAAATCCACGTTCGGGGCCGCTGCAAGCAGCGATTCCCAGTATTCCGTCACTTCCTTGTAGTGCTCCGGGATCTCGTAGCGGCGCGCGCCGCCGTCGTAGATGATGCATTTCTCGAAGAGCGCGTCTTCCAGGAAGCTGAGCACGTAGTGCCGGAATTCGGGCGCCACGATGCCGCCCTTCCAGCCGAAGTCGATGTCGGGGATGTTGATCCCCGTCACGCCTTTGTCCTCATAGACGGTGAAGATGCCTTCGTAGAAGACGCAGCAGAAGCCCTCGAACTCCGGGAAGATGGCGCGGATGTCCGTCGTGAAGCGCTCCATCAGCGGGATGGCCTTGGTGCCGCCCACCGTGAAGAAAATGATGCGGCGGAGGCTGCCGCCGCGCCGGCGCAGGCGGTCCACCACCTGCGACAGGCAGAGGCGCAGCGTGTCGCCGCTGGCGATGATGTCGCCGATCATCAGGGTGATGCCGCGGGCGATGTGCAGCTTCTCGTATTTGATGTCCAGGCCCGTGATCACGCCGTTCTCGATCTTGCGCTCACAGGA
>LUZH01000068.1 GCA_001602885.1 Bacteroidales bacterium Bact_16
CCGTAGAAGTTCTCCGTGCCGGGATCGTTGAACACGCCGCCGTCGATGATGAGGTGATAGTAGTGGAAGCCTTCGTCCATCGGACCGGAGGTGGTACCCATCCAGGAACCGTCCTCGGCCTTGCGCAGCACGGTGCCGCCCTCGCCGCCGAGACCGAGGGTGACGATCACGGAAGTGGCCTTGGGGGCGTCCACCTTGAAGCGGGCGTAGCCCTGGGAGTTGACCATCGGGTACTGCTGGCCGGGCTGGTTGAGCTCAGACGGCTTGAAGTCTTCGATGATCTCGGCATTGTCCATCTTCGGGTCGAAGCCCTTGACGGCGAAGTAGGCCTGCTTGGGCTTGACGTTCTCGTCGAAGAGGAGGGGATAGTTGTTGGTGCCGAGCCAGGAATCCTTGTCGGAGACGTTCCAGAAGGTCACGCAGTCGATCACGTCCTTGTGCTTGCGGAGCACCTTGAAGAGCTTGGTGTACTGGTCCTGCTGGAGGGTCTTCTCCCAGTCGGCGACCTTGGCCTGGCCCATGTTGAAGCGCAGGCCGCCGCCCATGTCTTCGTTGACGCGGATGTCGAGCTCGGTCACGTGGATGTGGTCGACGATCGTGGAGTAGAGGGAGATGGCGGCGTCGACGTCGGCCATGGACGGGCCGTAGACGTTGTAGTGGCCCTGCATGCCGATGCCGTCCACCGGCACGCCGGCTTCCTTCATGCGCTTGACGAGGTTGTAGATGCGCTGGCTCTTGGCGGGCTCGGCGTCATTGTAGTCGTTGTAGAAGAGGAGGGCGTCCGGGTCGGCCTCGTGGGCGAACTCGAAGGCCTTGTAGATGAACTCCTCGCCCGCGATCTTGTACATCGGGGAGTCGCGGAGCTCGCTGCGGCCCGGCCACACGGGGCTGTCGGCGACGGCCTCATTGACCACGTCCCAGCAGTAGACGACGTCCTTGTAGCGGTTGACGATGGCCTGGATGTGGTGCTTCATGTTGGCGTAGAGCTCTTCCTTGGAAAGGAGGTTGCCCTTCTCGTCCTGATACATCCAGGAGCCGATCTGGCTGTGCCACATCAGGGTGTGGCCACGGAGTTTGATGCCGTTGGCGCGGCAGAAGTCGGCGATCTCGTCGGCGTCCTTCCAGTTGAACTCGCCCTTCTTGGGCTCGGTCGGCTGGGGCTTCATGGCGTTCTCGGCCGTGATGCTGTTGTACTCACGCAGGATGACTTTGACCTGGTCGGGGTCCTGGACATTCTTGTTGTTGACCGCAACGCCGATCTTGAAGTAGTCCTTGTAGGCGTCCTTCAGACCGTCGGTGGGTTCGGGAATCGGCCGCGGGCCCCATTGGGCGGCGGACGGGATGGCGCCCAGAATCAGGGCGCACATCGCTGCGACAAGCGTTTTTTTCATCGTTGGATTAAGATGGATTTAGTTTTATTGTTGGACCGAAGATAGACATTTTCGCCCACTTTCCCAACCCCGTCCCGCGCGCGGCCGCCCGATGAACGATTATTGATATTAATTGAAATATGGATGAAACCCCGGTGTCTGCGGAACGGCGTGGACGATCCGCTGCCTCCGAGTTTACCGCGGAGAACTCCGGGGTATGTTAGGAGTTTTGATTTTTATTGCTATATTTGCAACAGAGAATCCATTTTTCCGAAAAGAAATGAATCCGAAACTGACTGCAAAAGAAGAGACCCTGATGAAGATCTTCTGGGCCCACGGGCCGCTCTTCATCCGCGACCTGATCGCGTATCTGCCCGATCCGAAGCCTCACTACAATTCGGTGGCCACCCTCGTGAAGTTCATGGAAGACAAAGGCTTCCTGGAGCGGGAGCCGATGGCGAACTCCTTCCGCTACAAGGTCCTGATCAGCGAGCAGCAGTACCAGCAGGACGCCGTCTCGGAGGTGGTCGCCCGCTATTATGGGAACTCCTACTTCCAGATGATCTCCCAGTTCGCGAAGGAAGACAAGATCGACGTCCAGCAGCTGAAGGACCTGATCAGCTTGATCGAGAAGAATAAGAAATGAGCGCTTTCCTGCTATATATAGTCCGGGGCGGTTTCTATCTGGGACTGTTCTACGCCTTTTTCCTGCTGGTCATGCGCCGGACCAAGTTCTACCGGCTGAATCGCATCCTCCTGCTGGTCGGATCCTATCTGTGCCTGCTGCTGCCTGCGTTCCGGCTGCGGACCGTCCAGACGGCGGCCGTCAGCGTCCAGGACCTGGCGGTGATCGCGACCGGCGCGGAGCCGGCGGAGCTGGCGGAGTCGGCTGCAGCGTCTGCGTTCCCCTGGAATGCGGTCCTGCTGGCCCTGTATGCCGCGGGCGCACTGGTCACGCTGGTCCTCTATCTGGCATCGGTCCTGAAGATGGTCCGCCTGATCCGGGTGGGCCGGGCGGAAGAGCTGTATGAATGCCGGCTCGTGCTGCTGGAAGCGGATGTCCCGTCGTTCAGCTGGGGAAGGGAAGTGGTGATGAGCCGCAAGGACTTCGAGGAGAACCCTGTCATCTTCACGCACGAGTTGATGCACGTCCGTTGCCGGCATACGCTGGATCTCGTGTTCCTCCTGCCGGTCCAGCTCCTGTTCTGGTGGAATCCGCTGGTCTGGATCACCCGGGAGGAGCTCCGGCTCCTGCACGAATACGAAGCTGACGAAGGCGTGATCCGAAGCGGAATCGACGCCGCCGGCTACCAGCTGCTGCTGGTGCGCAAGGCCGTCGGCGAGCAGCGTTTCGTCCTGGCCAGTGAATTCCAGCACCTGCAGGTCAAGAACCGGGTGGAGATGATGCTCAAACCGGCATCCTCCCGCTGGTGGCGCTGGTCGTATCTGATTATTGTTCCCGTACTGGGCGTATTCATGTTCATATGCAATCCGGCAAGAGCAACCGTCTTGCCGTCGGCGGCCGTGCCGGAAGACCCGGCGGCGACGGCCGGGGGCCGGGATCAGGCCGGACAGGAGCGTGAACCCGAACCGTCCCGTCCCGCCTACACGATCCGGGGTTTCAGCCGGATGCCCAGCTTTAACGGCGGCGAATCCGATGCCTTCTCCCAGTGGGTAGAAGAACAGCTCCGGGATGTCCGGCAGGGCGTCCAAGGTAGCGTGAGGGGTAAGGTGTTCGTCCAATTCGCCGTGGGCGGCGACGGTGCGGTCCGGGATGTCCAGCTGATGAGCGGGCTTCGCCCGGACCTGGACGAGGCTGTCGTCCGGGTGGTTTCCTCGGCACCGCGTTGGGAGCCGGGCTATGGGCCCGACGGCAAACCGACATCCGTGACTTTCTCTATTCCCGTGTCATTCTAAACAATAACATATGAAAACAAAGTGGTTAATTTTGATGGGACTCCTCGTAGCGGGGATGCTCGCCTGTTCTTCAGACAATGTGAGATATGCCGTGACGGGAAGCCATGCGCCTGAGGACGGCGCGAGCGTTTACCTTATCGACCAGACGACGCGGAGAGCGATTGACAGCACCGTCGTCACGCGCGGCGCCTTCGAACTGAAGGGGATGGCGGAAAAGGACGCCTTCCTGGCCATCGCCGTCGGCGGTTCCGACAGGCAGTTCCTGCTTTTCAACGACGGGAAGCCCGTGCAGGTGGACGTCGCGGCAGGAATGCTGACCGGCTCCGCCCTCAACAACCGGCTGTCGGCCTGCGTCATCCGGGATCATGCTGCCTATGCTGAGTATGAGCAGATTATCAGAAGGCTGGATGAAGTGGCGTCGCTCCCGGAAGAGGAAGCTGCCGCGCAGGCGGAGGAAGTCATGATGCAGTACCGGTCCGCAATCAAGCGGTACGCTGATTTCTACATCGGGATGGTCGAAGAGAATCAGGGATCCCTGATCCCGGTGGCCTTCTCCGAGAAGCTTCCGGGCCTTGTCTCCGCGGCGAACGGATGGGACAAGGCGGCGGGAGAGGCCAAGCTCGAAGAGATCCTCGCCGCCACCCCGGCGGCCGTCGCCCACCCCTTCGTGGTGGAGCTGAAGCGCCGGATGGCCGCCGCAGACGAACAGCGACGGCAGAACGCGCAGCGGCAGATGGCTTTGGTCGGTGAGCCGTTCCGGGATCTCGTGGAACCCGATCCGGCCGGCAAGAACCACATGCTGAGCGAATATGTAGGACAGGGTAAATGGGTCCTGATCGATTTCTGGGCTTCCTGGTGCGGACCCTGCAAGGCGGAAATGCCCAATGTTTCTGCTGCGTATAAGCAATTCCGCGACAAGGGGCTCGAAATTGTCGGGCTTTCCTTTGACGAGGACAGGGACGCCTGGTTGAAGGCGATCGACGACTGGGACATGCCCTGGATCCAGCTGTCCGACCTGAAGCGCTGGGAGACCGTAGCCGCCGGCGTCTATTCGGTGACGGGCATCCCGGACAATCTGCTGGTCGATCCGCAGGGCACCGTCGTGGCCCGCGGCCTCTATGGACAGGACCTTGTGGACAAGCTTTCCGACATTTTCAAGTAAAATGAATACCAGAGGATTCTTTCTGGCCCTCCTGACAGCTTTCACCTTGCTGCCTGCGGAGGCGCAGGACTTCGTATACCTGTTGCCGTCCAAGGAGATTGCGGAGACGGGCGAGGACCTGTTCTTCAAGGCCTATCTGATGGACCGGCAGACCCTGGCGCTGTCGGGGCGCAGCCGGACGCTGTATCTTGAAATCCGGAGCGAGCGGGACAGTCTCGTCTGGAGCGAGATGTATCCGCTGGTCGACGGACGCGGCGACGGTCATATCTACATCGGCGAGAACTGGCCGCAGGGCGAATATTTCCTGGAGGGTTATGCCCGTTCTTCTTTCACTTCCGATTCCACGGAGGTGCTCCGCCCGCGGCGGATCCGCGTCGTGGACCGCGTGGCGCAGATGGAATCGATAGCGGAGAACGCCGTCAAGGCGGATTCCCTCGAGCGGGTCACGTCCAGACATCGTTTTGACCTGTTCCCGGAGGGGGGTGACCTGGTCGCCGGCATCCCTTCGGTCGTCGCCTTCAAGGCGACTTATGGCAATGGTTTTCCGGAGGAGGTTTCCGGCTGGGTGCTGGAAGACGGGGTGGAAATCGCGCGTTTCGAGAGCGTGCATGACGGAATGGGACGGTTCGAAGTGACGCCGCAGCGAGGGAAGACGTATGCGGTGGAACTGTCGGACGGGCGGCGCTGCCCTTTCCCTGAGATCCGCGGCGACGCGATGACGCTTCGCGTGTTGCGGAACAATACCGTCGGGATTGACATCCGGGTCAGCGCGTCGGACAGTTCCGCGCGCGCCTTCTCCATCGTTGCCAAGCTGAACGGCGTTCCTTGCGGCGGCGCGCAGGGGACGGTGACGGGGCGGTCACTGGTCCGCCTGCCCAACGATATCTTTCCCGCGCCGGGCGTCGTGGAACTGACCCTGATGGACGGCGACGGGCGTCCGGTCGCGGAACGGCTCGTGTTCGTCAACCCGGAGCGCCGCCTGACCGTCACGGCCATGCCGGACAAGGAACGCTATGCCCTGCGCGACACGGGCAAGGTCCGCGTGCAGGTCACGGATGCGGCCGGAAACCCGGTCCGGGCGGAACTGGCCGTGAGCATCTTCGACAAGGCCTACCTCTATCTGCCCGGCCACGAGAGCATTCTGTCGCATGCGTTTCTCTCCGAGCAGATCCGGGGGGATGTCTTCAATCCGACCTATTATTTTGACGAGAAGAATACTGACCGGCTCCTGGCGCTGGACCTGCTCCTGATGACGCAGGGATGGCGCCGGTATGTCTGGAAAGACTGAAACTATGAGAAGCCTGAGAACTTTTTGGATCGTTTTGACGATCCTCTCCGCCGTGCCGGCGCTGGGGCAGCGCCGGTACGTACTGGCGGACGGGATCACCGGGCATGACCGCGCCGAGCGGCTGCTGTTCATCCAGGCCTTCTCGGCGCAGAGCGATTCCCTCACCGTGATGACGGATACGCTCGGGCACTTCGAGATCGATCCTGCCATTATGGACCGGATGCATGGCGATGTCTATCTGAGGCCGATGAGCGCCCGGCCCAGGGTCCGGCTCACGCTTGTCAATCCGTTCGATACCATCGATGCCTACCGGCAGGGCCGGGAGCGGTACCTGGCGCAGGACCATGTGTTCGAGAAAGAAGTGGAAGAAGAGCCCTTCTACTATTCCCCGGACGTTACCGTCCTGAAGGAGGCTACCGTCCGCGCACGCCGGCATGCGGTGGCGCGGGACAAGGTGACGGGCTATCTGGACAGCCTGGCTCTCATGTCCGACGGGGCGTGGGCCTGTTATCATGGTCCGCACCTGAAAAAGAACCTGAACGATTTCCGCGGCTATTCCCATCATCCCGAAGGCTGCCCGTGCCAGGAGTATGACGGGCCCCGCCTGGCGCCGAAGCGGGGGGAGGTGTACGACCTGGTCCGCTATGAGCCTGCCGGCCCTAACGGCGAATGGATTGTTACAGGTTATCAATATGACTTTATATATGACGGACCGGACTATACCGAGGAGGATCTGCTGAAAATGAACGGGATGTGGAAGACGAAGGGGTATTTCCCGGAACGGGAATTCTACCAGCCGGACGAGCTGGAGCGCCTGTCCTCGACGCCGGACTTCCGGAACCTGCTGCAATGGCAGCCTGCGGTGCTGACGGATGAGAACGGTATCGCGGAGATTCCCTTCACGGCCTCGGACGTCAACACCGAGTTCGTCGGCCTTGTCGAGGCCGTCGACGGCACAGGGCTGCTGGGTACGCAATCATTCGTTTTCAGAGTAATGAAATAGTATGACCCGGTTTGGAATCATTTTGATCTGTCTCTCGCTCCTTTCCGCGCTGCCGGCGAGGGGACAGGGGCAGGCAGTGCTGCCGGACGGAATCTGCGGGCGGGACCGCACGGAGAGGCTGCTGTTCGTCCAGGCCTTTTCGGCGCAGAGCGATTCCGTCAACATGATGACGGATACGCTCGGCCGCTTCGAGATCGATCCTGCCATTATGGACCGGATGCGTGGCGACGTCTATCTGAAACCGATGGACGCGCGACCCAAGGTGCGCCTCTCGCTCGTCGCCCCGTTCGACACCATCGACGCCTACCGGCAGGGCCGGACGCGGTACCTGACGCAGGACTATGTGTTTGAAAAGGACGCGGAAGAGGAGGTTTTCTACTATGATCCGGACGTGACGCTGCTGCAGGAGTCCGTGGTCCGCGCACGCCGGCATGCGGTGGCGCGGGACAAGGTGACGGGCTATCTGGACAGTCTGACCATCATGTTGACCGGGGAATGGGTATGCTACCATGGCCCGAACAAACATAGATATCTGAACGATTTCCGTGGCTATTCCCATCATCCCGTGGGGTGTCCCGGGGCGGAAGAGTATAATGGCCCCCGCCTGCTGCCGAAGCGTGGGGAGTCCTACGATCTGATCCGTTATGAGCCTGTCGGGCCTAATGGCGAATGGTACCTCACGAAGGTGGTATATGATTTCGAGTACCAGGGGCCGGACTATACCGAGGAGGAACTGCTTGAAATGAACGGAATGTGGAAGACGAAGGGGTATTTCCCGGAACGGGAATTCTACCAGCCGGACGAGCTGGAGCGGCTGTCCGCGACACCGGACTTCCGGAACCTGCTGCAATGGCAGCCTGCGGTGCTGACAGATGAGAACGGCATTGCGGAGATCCCCTTCACGGCCTCGGACGTCAACACCGAGTTCGTCGGCCTTGTCGAGGCCGTCGACGGCACGGGTCTGCTGGGCGCACAAACCTTTATCTTCCGGGTGATCAAAGAGTAACGGGGGGCGGGAGGTCGCGAGTTGGGGAGGGTAGAAATAGAAAGGAGCCAGTCAAAAAGACTGGCTCCTAGCGGTGCGGACGAGGCTCGAACTCGCGACCTCCGGCGTGACAGGCCGGCATTCTAACCAAACTGAACTACCACACCAGGTTGTTTCGTTTCCGAATGCGGATGCAAAGATAGACATAATTTGTGAATCCGCAACACTCTTTCGAAAAAATATTTTTCCAGGGCCAAAATTCTTGCTGCCGGAGGGCTCTCGGGCGCGTGCGTTTGCGTGAGAGGAGAATTTACGTTATATTTGTATGTTTATATACCAAGTATCAGCAACTGTAGAAACTGAATATGAAAAGATTTTCTTTGATTGCAGCCACGCTGCTCTGCTCGCTGGCGTTTGTCGCGAATGCGCAAATGACGGATGATCAGGTGATCGAGTATGTCAAGTCTGCTGCGGCCTCCGGCAAGAGCCAGGAGCAGATCAGCAGGGAACTCGTCCTTCGCGGCGTCACCCAGGCGCAGGCAGAGCGCATCAAGGCGCGCGCGCAGGCGCTGCAGGTCGGCGACAAGACCGGCAGTTTTGGCGACGACGACGCCTTCGGCCGTGATTCCGGCGCCCCGTCGGTCGGGCGCGCGCAGCAGGGCGCGACCTACGAGCAGCAGTATTTCAACGACCAGCGGAGCGCCCAGGCCCGGCGGAGAGCCCGCCGCAACGTCAAGGTGGACGCAAACCGCGACCGCAATCAGTTCGACCTGCAGAAAGAAGAGCTGGACAAGCTCTACAAAAGGACGCCGGACCTGACGGGCATGCTGGGAAGCCTGGCGCCCGACCAGGGGGAAGAGCTCCCGGACAGCCTGCTGATCTTCGGACATGACATGTTCGACGGCAGCGGCCTGACCTTCGAGCCGAACGAGAACCTGGCCACGCCCGAGAACTACGTCCTCGGCCCCGGCGACCAGCTCCTGATCGAGATCTTCGGCTACAGCGAGGGCTCCTACAGCAAGACCATTACCCCGGAAGGGACCATCAATATCAGCCAGATCGGCCAGGTGCAGCTCGCTGGCCTGTCCATCGGCGAGGCGAAGAACAAACTGCGCCGGCTGCTGGTGTCCAAGTACTCCAGCGTGGGCGGCAGCAACCCCAATTCCACGGTCAGCATCTCCCTGCGCAACATCCGCACCATCCAGGTGAACGTGATGGGCGAGGTGGTGATGCCCGGCACCTTCCGCCTTTCTTCCTTCGCCACGGTCTTCAACGCCCTCTACAATGCGGGCGGTGTGACGGAGAACGGCTCCCTGCGTGCAATCAAGGTGGTCCGCGGCGGCAAGCAGATCGCCACCGTGGACGTCTACGGATATCTGTTCAACGGGCACTCCGACAGCGACATCGCGCTGCGCGAGGGCGATGTCATCATCGTCCCGCCGTACGTGCATCTCGTCCAGGCCTCCGGCCAGGTCAAGCGCCCGATGTTCTATGAGCTGGCCGAAGGGGAGACCCTCTCCGACCTCATCCAGTATGCCGGCGGATTCGCCAGCAAGGCCTATCAGGAAGATTTCCGCGTGATCCGCCAGCAGGGCGTCGAGCGGCAGATCTTCACCGTCCGCAAGGACGCCGCCTCCAGCTTCGCGATGCTGGACGGCGACGAAGTGCGGGTGGGCGAGACGATGGAGCGCTTCGCCAACAAGGTGGAAATCAGGGGCGCCGTGTTCCGCCCCGGCATGTATGAGCTGGGCGGCGACATCGCCACGGTCCGTCAGCTGGTCCGCGCCGCGGGCGGCCTGACGGAAGACGCCTTCGCCGGCCGCGCGGTCATCGTCCGCGAGAAGGAAGACCTGACCTTCGAGTCGATTTCCTTCGAACTGGGCGGCGTCGTTTCCGGAGCGGCCGACGACATCGTGCTCCGCAAGAACGACATCCTGACCGTCTCCAACCAGAAAGAAATCTACGATCCCGGCTACCTGATCATCAACGGCTACGTCAAGCAGCAGGGCGTCTTCCCGTTCAGTGAGAACACGACGGTCGAAGACCTGATCCTGCTCGCCGGCGGCCTGATGGACGGCGCCTCGACGGCGCGCGTCGACGTGGCCCGCCGCGTCTCGGACCCCAACAGCCTGACGGCCGGTGACAGGATCGGCGAGACCTTCACCTTCCCGCTGCAGGACGGCCTGGCCGTCGGCGAGGGCGAGCACTTCGTGCTGCAGCCCTACGACGTCGTCTCCGTCCGCAAGAGCCCGTCGTTCCACGTCCAGGAGTTCGTCCGGATCGAAGGCGAAGTGGCCTTCCCGGGCAACTACGTGCTGCTGGAAGAAGGCGAGCGCCTCTCCGACCTGATCAAGCGGGCCGGCGGCCCCACGGCCCAGGCCTACCTGCGCGGCGGCACCCTCCGCCGTGAGATGACCGAAGAGGAAGAGGCCCAGCAGACCACGAAGATGAGTCTGCTCCGCTCGGTCAGCGGCCGCGACACCCTCAATGCCGCCACGATCCGCCTCGACAAGATCTATCCGGTCTCCATCGAGCTGGACAAGGCCGTCAAGCGCCCCGGTTCGGAGTATGATCCCGTCCTGCGCGCGGGCGACCGCATCTTCGTGCCCGGCCAGCAGAACACCGTCCGCGTGAGCGGCGCCGTCCTGTATCCGAACACGGTCATCTATGTCCCCGGCAAGAGCTACAGATACTATATCGACGCCGCCGGCGGCTTCTCCAACAACGCCCGCCGCAGCAAGGCGTTCATCATCTACATGAACGGCATGTCGCGTCCGGCGCGTGGCGGATCCTTCGACTACAACTCCAAGATCGAGCCGGGCTGCGAGATCGTGGTGCCCGAACGCGGCGCCCGTGTCGGCATGTCCACGGCGGAGATGATGGCCATGGCCTCGTCGGCCACCTCGCTTACCACGATGGTCGCCACGCTCGTTAACCTCTTTAAATAATCCCGGACGATGGAAGAGAAGAACTATATTGAACCTCCGTATCTGGAGGAGGAAGGCGACGAAATCGACGTCCTGGAACTGCTCCGCAAGCTCTGGGACGCCAGGAAAAAGATCCTGAAATGGTGCGGGATCGCTGCCGTGGCCGGTCTGGTGATCGGTTTCAGCATCCCCAAGGAATACACGGTTTCTTCCAAACTGGCTCCCGAGACCGTCTCCAAGAGCGCTACCGGCAGCCTCAGCTCCCTGGCGAGCCTGGCCGGCATCAACCTGGCCACGATG
>LUZH01000069.1 GCA_001602885.1 Bacteroidales bacterium Bact_16
GCGGCCGACGCCGCATACTTCTTCGCGATAAAGGATCCGGACGCCATGCTTTCCGTGATTTCGATCATCCGCCGCTGCTCGGTGCTCGTCACGTTCCTGGGCGGCGCGCTGATCCTCAAGGAAGGCCAGATCCGTGACAAGGCGCTGGACATGGTCCTGATGATGGCAGGCGTGGGCCTGCTGCTTTACGCCACTGCTTAAAAACGACATGATGAAACGCACCCTCCTACTGATAGGACTGCTCGGCGTCACGCTGACCGCTGGCGCCCAGTCCCCCCGCTTCAAGCTCGGCAAGTGGACCGAGATCCAGACCGCCATCCTCCAGGAGCTCAACCGCTCCTACGTGGACTCGCTGCCCGTCGACCGCATCGAGCGGCGCGGCATCGACGCCATGCTCGCCGACCTGGACCCCTACACGGTATATATCCCCGAAGAGGACAATGAGAACCTCCAGATGATGATCCACAAGACCTACGGCGGCATCGGCGCCGTGATCTACAAGCCCGACGTGCAGGGTCCTGTCATCATCAACGAACCCTACGCCAATTCCCCGGCCGCCAAGAACGGCCTGGTGTGCGGCGACGAGATCTACGCCATCGACGGCGAGCCGACCGCCGGCCTGACTTCCCAGCAGAGCAGCGAGAAGATGCGCGGCGACCCCGGCACGCAGGTGACCTTCCAGGTCAAGAAACTCAGCACCGGCGAGATGGTGGACATCGTCGTCACGCGCGAGCGCATCAAGCTCGGCGACATCGAATATGCCGGCATGCTGGACGACAAGGTCGGCTACATCTCGCAGAACGGTTTCACCGACGGCGTCGGGGCCGAGCTCCGCCAGAAGGTGACCGAGCTCAAGAAGCAGGGCATGCAGCTGCTCGTGCTCGACCTGCGCGGCAACGGCGGCGGCCTGATGAACGAGGCCGCCGAGATCGTGTCCGTCTTCGTGCCGAAGGGCTCCCTGGTCGTGTCCGCGCAGGGCCGCGAGAAGAACGCCAGCTATTCCCTCCGCACGGAGAAGGATCCGGTGGACGAGAAGCTGCCGCTGATCGTGCTGGTGGATTCCGGTTCGGCTTCCGCCTCCGAGATCGTGGCGGGCGCCCTGCAGGATATGGACCGCGCCACCATCATGGGTGAGCGCACCTTCGGCAAGGGCCTCGTGCAGAGCATCCGGCCCCTGCCCTACGGCGGCGAGCTCAAGATCACGACCGCCAAGTACTACACGCCCTCCGGCCGCTGCGTGCAGGCGATTGACTACGCCCAGCGCCGCGAAGACGGCAGCGTGGCGAGCATCCCTGACTCGCTGACCCACGAATTCAAGACCGCCCACGGCCGCGTCGTGCGCGACGGCGGCGGCATCACCCCGGACGTCAAGCTGGACTTCCACGAATACAGCCGCCTGACCTATTCGCTGGTCACCTACGGCATCCTCGAGCAGTACGCCCTCGAGTTCGTGCGTCACCACGCATCCATCCCGCCCGTGGAGGAGTTCCACCTGTCCGACGCGGACTACGAGGATTTCATCGCCTTCGCCAAAGGCAAGGAATTCGACTACCGCTCCTCCGCCAAGACCTACTTCGACCGCGCCAAGGAAGAGCTGAAGCGCGACGGCCTGGACACCGCGATGCAGGCGGAGCTCGACGCCCTCGAGAAGTCCCTCAACATGGAGAAGGAGGACTTCCTGCGCCTCAAGAAAGACGAGATCGTCCCCTTCATCGAGGAGGAGATCGCCGTCCGCTACTACTTCCAGGAAGCCGGCGTGAAGATCCGCATCCGCTACGACGACGCGCTGCGCCAGGCCATCGCCAGCGCGCGCATCAAGCAATACTGATGGTCCACCACACCCGGCTCATCATCCTGAACACCACCAAGGTCGGGGAGCGCTCCCTGGTCCTGCACGCCCTCAGTCCCGACTGGGGGCGCCGCAGTTTCATCGCTTCCGTCCCCAAGGGCGGCGGGATGGCACTCTTCCAGCCCCTCAACATCCTGGACGCAGAGGTGACGGAGAATCCCAAATCCGACCTCTGGCGCGTCCACGCGCTGTCTCCCCGGCATCCGCTGACGGGCCTGCGCACCAGCGCCGGCAAGAACGCGATGACGCTCTTCATGAGCGAGGTCCTCTACCGGACCATCCACGAGAGCGCACGCGAAGAGGGCCTCTTCGAATGGTGCGAGCGCTCGATCCTGACGCTGGACGCGCTGCAGGGCGACTATGCCAACTACCACCTCCGCTTCCTGCTCGAGCTCGCCGCCGCCCTCGGCTTCTCGCCTTCGGTCGAAGACCTGATGCCCTTCGCGGGCGAGCAGCTCGCCGGGATCCGCGCCCTCGTCCAGTCGGACTTCGGCGCCTGCATGCTCGTCCCGCTGAGCGGCGAAGCCCGCAGCGACATCGCCGAGCGGCTCCTCCGCTACCTCAGCTACCACGCCGAGACCCGCATCGAAGCCCGCTCCCTCCGCGTCCTGAAGGAGCTCTTCCGCTAGGCGCCGCCCGCCCGCACGCCCCGCTCCCCTGCTCTTTTTAAACAAGCGGAATCGACCTGATACAGCTTGCCAACAGCAATCGGACAGTCGCAGCAGGTTATAGCTCAAAGGGCATGCGCCCAGTCTATGCTGATATGATTATGGACGGTCTGCTCCAATGCTCCGTCTGCGTCCTGGATATATGAGGTGTGGCTTATGACAGCCGGCAGGATCGTGTTGGTTTTCTCAAAACACTGATACCGGACTGATATCTGATATGAGTTATAATCTTTGTCTCCCGAGGTGAACGTAGCCGTCACACGGTCCAGAATCCCGGTCTCGGCGTCAATATAGGCAAGGCCCTTATACTTGCTCCCTTTGTCCCGCCCCTCATAATCCTGCGGAGGGACGAAAAAATAGAAGATCTCATACCGGCCATCCGAGCCGCGGTACTCAACACGGAGCCCATGATGCTTCCGGCCTTTACAGAGATCCCTGGACAGAGCTCCCGCGTTGGCAATCTTCGTTATCAGACTCTGTTTTATCCCGCGCTTCTCGTCCTTTGACAGCACGTCCTTCTGGCTGTTCTCAACACCCAGAATCGAGACATCGTGCTTCAGCAATTTGAAGTCGCCCCCGATCATCGGAAAAGAGACCAGGCCTCTTTCTTCAAGAAACAGTTTCTTATCGCCAACTGACAACGTGTCCCTTGAGACATATGGGACCTTCCCGCCAAAATACCCGTCGGACAAACC
>LUZH01000070.1 GCA_001602885.1 Bacteroidales bacterium Bact_16
CGGACTGGGTGATCGACCTCGGCCCCGACGCGGGCGACCGCGGCGGCCGGGTCGTCTTTGCGGGCACGCCGGAGGATCTCGCCAAGCAGGATACTTTTACAGCGCATTATCTATGAAGAAGATAGCCGCCCTCACGATGGTCCGCAATGACGACTTCTACCTGCGCAAGTGGGTGGAATACTACGGCGCGCAGCTGGGGCGGGAGCATCTCTATATCTTCTTTGACGGCACCGACCAGGTGATTCCGTCCTTCTGCGAGGGAACCCACGCCGAGGCGCTTCCCCGGATCGGCAGCGATATCGTGTCCAACGATAAGGGACGTGTGGCCGCGATGAGCGCCAAGGCGGCGGAGCTGTTCTCCGCCGGCTATGATCTGGTCATCGGCACAGATGCCGACGAGTTCATCGTGGTGGATCCCGCCAGAGGTCTGTCCCTGGCGGAGTACCTCTCGCAGCAGAAGATCGGCGTGTGCCTGTCGGCCTTGGGCCTGGATTTCGGCCAGAAACTGGGCGAGGAGGGCGACATCACGGATACCGAACCCTTCCTCCGCCAGCGCCATTATGCGCAGATCGGGACGCGCTACACCAAGGCGTCCATCTTGGCCCGGCCGTGCGACTGGGGTTCGGGATTCCACCGCGTCAAGGGGCACAATTTCCACATCGGGAAGGACCTCTATCTGCTGCACTTCGGCTATTTCGACATGAAGCGCCTGCAAGACCGTTTCCGGGATGCAGGCCGACTGGAACTGGGCTGGGAAGCCCATATGCACAAGCGCGCGCGGACCATCCGCTACGTCACGGACCTCCCTGCACGCAGTTTCGAGCGCTGGACGCGCTTCGCACGCGTCTGCCAGACGCTCTGCCGTCCGCCCTACGCGCTCAACAAGCCGGCGATGTTCGAACTCCGGATTGTGGTCCGCATCCCCGAGCGCTTCAGCGACCTGGTCTAGGCCTTCCGGAGCTTGCGTTCTCTCTTGCGCAGTTTTTTTCTGAAAGAAGAAAGGAATTCCCGCTCCCAGATCATCTGCTGGTGGGGGGTAGCGTGAGTCTTGTAGTGCTCTTCGGAGAGCCGGATGACCTCACGGAGGCTGTCCACCTGCTTCTGCAGTTCCGCCCCGATGACGAGGCTGCCGGGGGTGGGGTTGTAGTAATACAGGGGGAGGTTGAGGATGGTGGCGGCCTTTACGCGCAGCAGGACCTCGCCCCACCAGGGCAGGTCTTCGAAGATGACGCCTTCCGGGAAACGCAGGTCGCGGATGATGTCGGTCCGGTAGAGACAGCGCCAGGGCTGGCAATGCTTGACCGTCCATTTCCCTTTCTGTCTCAGGAGCCCCATCACCGCGTATTCGGTCGCCCAGTCGAAGATGTCTTCCGCCTTCCGGCTGCGGATATCCTCGATCCGGTAGGTCTTGAACGGGATGGTTTCCGGCTCCGGCAGATGCTTCGCGCGCAGGCGGAGCAGTTCGCTCCGGTGGGCCCGGTCATAGGTGAACGCGACCAGGTCGCTCCTGTCACGCTCCGCGAAACGGTGGCAGATCTCCATCAGCTGCGGATGCAGAAAATCGTCGCTGTCCACCAGCAGGCAATAACGGCCCCGGACGAGCTGGACCGCCCGGTTGCGGGCGGCGGATACGCCGGCGTTGGCCTGGTGGATGACCTGGATCCGGGGATCCTGTGCCGCGAATCCGTCGAGGATCTGCGGCGTCCCGTCCGTGCTCCCGTCGTCGATGCAGATGGCTTCCCAGTCCTGGAAAGTCTGCGCTTGAAGGCTCTTCAGGCAGCGGGCGATATAGGGCTCGACATTGTATGCGGGAAGGATGACGGATATCTCGGGCGCCGGTTTCTCGGAGTCGGAGGGGGCCTCCATCGCCCGGAATTTCCGGCTGAAATAGTCGATGATTCCCGCGTCCACGCGCTCGTCGAATTTCCGGGCCCAGAGGTGGGGGACCGACTCCAGCAGGTCCCTGTCGGAAGACAGGAACACCCAGGGATGCCGCACGCTCTTGCCGCGGGTCCAGTCGATGAAGCGCATGCTGGCCAGGTTGTGGATTTCTTTATTCTGCACGTGTTCCGTGGGGTCGAAGAGCCGCTCGCGGAACGGAGAATTGCAGATCACGGTGGCCAGGAAGATCTCGTCGACCGTGTTGGTATGCCGGAAAACCTTCTCCAGCCAGGCTTCCTGGGAAAGGACATATTCGGCGCAGGGATGCGTGATGCTGAACCACTGCGAGGCGAAATGGAATTCGATGCCCCGGTTGATCTGGATGTGCAGGGCCATCAGGATGCCCTTGACGAGGTTGTTGGCCAGGTTGGGCAGGAAGGAACCTGCGCCTTCCGGAAACAGCGTGAAGTAGCGGAAACGGTTCTGTGTGTGGGACTTGGGCTTCCACAGATTGAGGAACTCCCGGTCCGGGTGCGCATCGAAGAAGGCGTGGATCTCGTCCTGGCTCTTGATGGGCAGGTCCTGTCCGCTCAGCAGGTGATAGAAGGCATAGTGTCCGGGCACGGCCGCGCGGAGCAGGGCCAGTTCGGCCCGCATGATGCTGACGCCGCCCCAGTGGATGGAAATGTGCGGCTCGATGAAATGGAGCCCGGAGTGGCGGCAACAACCGGCAAAGACCTCCGGACGGAAAGATGCTTTCCGGTCGAGGTGCACATAGATATCGTTTCTCGGATGGTCCAGCATCCGGAACAGATCCAGCAATTGCCCGGGACGGTCGTGGGCCAGAATCAAATACGCGTGTTTCTCGTAAGCCACGATGCAAAGTTAGGCATTTTTGCTGGAATAGTTCATATACCAGTGGGTCTGGTAGTCGCGGAACGAGGCCGGGACGGGGGCTGTTTTCGTCTTGTAGGTCGTTTTCTGGAAGAAGGCTTCCTGCGTGATCCGTTCCTGGAGGGCCGGATCGAAAGGTTCGTCGCCGTATTTGTAGAAAAGGAGGTGCGTGGGATCCTGGTCTATCCTGGGCATATCCGCGAACAGCGCGGCAGCGAACGGATGATGCTTGACCAGCGCGCGGAACATCAGCTGGTGCTGGAAGTAATCGACCCGCCGGTTCGCGTGGAGCCAGTAGTCCAGGATGACGGCGCGCCATGCCGCCAGCAGCCAGCTCCCTTTGCGGGCCCGGATGAAGCAGTTCTGGATGTAGCTGTAGTAGCCACAGATATGGTGTCCGGCCATGAAGACGAAGAAATCCTGTTCCGTGATCTGCTCCGGAATGGGACCGGTGACGAAACAGGTGGCGTCCAGCCAGTACCCGCCGTGCCGGTAGAGCAACTCCACGCGGCAGATGTCGCTGAAGTGGCAGGGTTCGATCTTGCCTTCTTTGTATTTGGTGATGATTTCTTCCGGGAGGGAAATGTAGTCCGGCAGTGTCTTCTCGTCCAGGACGACCAGCTCCTGCTTGCAGTGCGCCCGGATGGAGGCGAGGCAGGATTTGACGATGTCAGGGGCGTTCTGCTCGCCCTGCAGCCAGATCGTGAAGATCTTCTCTCTGGTATCGTCGCGGTCCACGGGCTCCTGCAGGACCGCGTCCGCGGCCGCGAGCCAGTGCTTGCAGATGTATTTTGTCAGAATGCGGGAGTTGCTCTCGTATCGGTGCGCCCGGGAGATTTCCCTTCCTCTCCAGAATGGATTCAGGATGTGCCCTTTCAGGAGCATTTCCAAACGCGTGATCCGTCGGCCTGCCTCTATGCTCAGTCCTTCATAATTCATGCTGCAAAGATACGCATTTTCAGCGGATCTTGTATAGGAAATCGTCGGGTCCGTTGACGGTCAGCTCCACCGCCACGGAAGCGCCGCGCGCCAGCGGCGGCAGCGGGACCTCGAAGGAGCAGGCCCTGCCGCGGATCTCGCAGGCGAATTCGAGCGTCGGGCGCGGCACGCCGAGCACGTCGGCGGGCGTGTCGTTGGGGTAGCACCACAGCGTGGTGCCGGGCTCCTGCGGGAAGTAGCCGATGTCGCAGGGGAGCGCCGCCCAGGCGCCTGCGTCCAGCAGCTCGGCGGGCCGGAAATCCTTCTGGCGCAGGATTTCCGCGCCGGCCGGCAGGTCGCGCAGGCGGACACGCGGATTCTCCAGCAGTTCGTAGCCGTCCATCGTGTTGCCTACGGCGGCCAGCACGACGCGGCAGAGCAGGGACTGCAGGACGACCGTCCCTTCCTGCCCGTGCGTCGTGCAGCAGCCGCCCAGGACGGGCCGTTCCGGGTCGTCGTCCGTGAAGCTGAAGGCCAGCTGCTCCATCGCGTCGTAGCGTGCCAGTGCCTTCAGGTTGAGCTGGCGCGGGCTGTTGGCGATCGCGACGACCTGTTTGTCGCCCGGTAGGGCGGGGAGGCAGACCTCCGCCTCCAGGCTGTCCAGGCACGCGTGCGTCTCCAGCTCGCGCAGCCCGTCCGTGCCGTAGACGAAGAGGTCCAGCCGCCGGACCTCGTGGCCCTCCGCCTGCGTGCGGATGCACACGAGCGCGGAATCGACGGCCGGCACGTCCTCCGGCACCGGTTCCGGCGGGACCGGGTCCTTGCGGCACGAACCCAGCAGAGCCGGCAGCAAAAACAGGTAAGTAAAGTAGCATAGTAGAAGTTTCCCTGCACTGCGCAGAGGGCGGCGGTGCCGAAGAGAAAGATACAGGCGAGCGATGCGCTGCCGGCTCATGGGGTTGTTCGAGTTTTTCATACGGTCGCAAATGTATGCGACGTCCGGCAATGCTCCAAGGACCTGTAAGAATCGTACGGGGGTAAGTGTGAAATCTTTCCCGTTTGGCATTTTATAAAACGGAAAGACCCGCATTCCTGCGGGCCTTTCCTGTATCATTAACCTCCGAAGTTGTCGTAGAGGACGTTCTCCGGCGGGACGCCGAGCGAATCGAGCAGTTCGTTCACGCACTTGGTCATCATGGGAGGACCGCACATGAAGTACTTGATATCCTCGGGAGTCTCGTGGTCCTTGAGGTAGGTCTCGTACATCACGTTGTGGACGAAGCCGGCGGTGTACTTGACGCCTGCGGCATCCGCTGCGGGATCCGGACGGTCGAGGGCCAGGTGGAACTTGAAGTTCGGGAACTCCTTCTCGATCTCGGCGAAGTCCTCCAGGTAGAAGGCCTCCACGAGGGCGCGGGCGCCGTAGAAGAAGCTGACCTTGCGGCCGGTCTTGAGCGTGCGGAAGAGCTCCATGATGTGGCTGCGGAGCGGGGCCATGCCGGCGCCGCCGCCGACGAAGATGTATTCCACGTTGTCCGGATCGTTCTTCGGCAGGAGGAACTCACCGTAAGGACCGCTGATCATCACCTTGTCGCCCGGCTTGCGGGAGAAGACGTAGGTGGAGGCGATTCCCGGAGGCACGCCCGGCACGAACTTGAAGACGCCCTTCGGCTGCGTGCGGTCGAACGGCGGGGTCGCGATACGCACGTTGAGCTTGATGATGCCCTTCTCGCCCGGGTAGGAAGCCATGGAGTAGGCGCGGATGGTCGGAACCTCGTTCTTGAACTTGAGCGGGGTGATGCCGAACTTGTCCCAGTCGCCCTTGTAGATGTCGGCCACGCCCATGTCGGAGAAGTCGGCCTCGTAGGCGGGGATGTCGATCTGGATGTACTCGCCGCTCTTGAACTCGAGCTCTTCGCCCTCGGGGAGCTTGACGGTGAATTCCTTGATGAACGTGGCGACGTTCTCGTTGGAGATCACCTCGCACTCGAGTTTCTTGACGGACAGGGCGGATTCGGCCACCTGGATCTTGAGGTTGTCCTTGACCTTGACCTGGCAGCCCAGGCGCCAGCCGTCCTTGATCTGCTTGCGGTTGAAGAAGCCGGTCTCGGTCGGGAGGATCTCGCCGCCGCCCTCGAGCACCTGGACCTTGCACTGGCCGCAGTTGGCCTTGCCGCCGCAGGCGGAGGGGAGGAAGATCTTCTGCTCGGCAAGCGTGTTCATCAGCGAGTTGCCGGGATTGACCTTGAGGGTTTTCTTACCGTTGTTGATATCGATGTCGACCGTGCCGGTCGGGGTGATCTTGGCCTTGACGTAGAGCAGCAAGACCACCAGCAGCAAGGTCAGGATGACGATGACTGCGATAGAAGCGATTATTGTAGGTGTCATTGCGTGCTCCTCCTAAAGCTGGATACCCATAAAGATCATGAATGCCATACCCATCAGGCCCACCGTGATGAAGGTGATGCCGACGCCCTTGAGCGGGGCGGGGACGTTGCTGTAGGACAGCTTCTCCCGGATGGCGGCGAGGCTGACGATGGCGAGGTACCAGCCGAGACCGGAACCGAGGC
>LUZH01000071.1 GCA_001602885.1 Bacteroidales bacterium Bact_16
CGAATTCCTGGATGTCCGTGACCGCGCAGCCGTCCTGCTCGTTGGGGTAGGCCAGCAGCAGGGCCTGGGCGATCGGGTGCGTCGAATGGCGCTCGACGTGGGCGGCCAGGTGCAGCAGCTCCGTCTCGTCCAGCTCCTCGGGGTGCACGGCGGTGACCGCGAAGACGCCTTCGGTCAGCGTGCCCGTCTTGTCGAAGACGACGGTCTGCACGCGGGAGAGGGTGTCCATATAGGCGGAGCCCTTGATCAGGATGCCTTTGCGCGAAGCGCCGCCGATGCCGCCGAAGAAGGTGAGCGGCACGGAGATGACCAGCGCGCAGGGGCAGGAGACCACCAGGAACATCAGCGCCCGGTAGATCCAGGTAGCCCAGGCGCCCGTGAAGAGGGGCGGGACGACGGCCAGCAGTACGGCCAGGCCGACGACGATGGGCGTGTAGACCCGCGCGAAGCGCGTGATGAAATGTTCGCTGCGCGACTTGTTCTCGGCGGCGTTCTCCACCAGCTCGAGGATGCGCGAAGCGGTGGACTCGCCGAAGACGCGGACCGTCCGCACGCGCAGCACGCCGCTGAGGTTGACGCAGCCGGACAGGATCTCGTCGCCCGGATGCACGCTGCGCGGCACGCTTTCGCCCGTCAGGGCCACGGTGTCCAGCGACGAATCGCCTTCCAGCACGACGCCGTCCATCGGGACCTTCTCGCCGGGCTTGACCAGGATGGTCTCGCCGACGGCGACCTCGTCCGGGGCGACGGTCTGCAGCTGCCCGTCCCGCTCCACGTGCGCCGTGTCGGGCCGGATGTCCATCAGATGGGCCACGGAGCGGCGCGAGCGGCCTTCCGCGATGCCCTCGAAGAGCTCGCCGACCTGGAAGAACAACATGACGAAGACCGCTTCGGGGAATTGCGTCTCAGCGCCCGGCAGGAAGCCGATCGCGAGCGCGCCGAGGGTGGCGACGCTCATCAGGAAGTTCTCGTCCAGCGCCTCGCCTTCAGCGAGCGCTTCGGCGGCTTCCTTGAGCGTGTCCCAGCCCACGATGAGGTAGGGGACCAGGTAGATCAGGAGGTACTGCCAGGTGGCCCAGTCCGTCTTCTTCTCGATGATGACGGCGGCCGCCAGCAGGATGGTGGCAAGCACGATCTTGATGATGCTCTGCCGCACGCCGCCTTCCTCTTCGCCGTGGTGGTGATGGTGGTGCTCGTGCTCGTGCTCGTGCTCGTGGCACGCGTGGCATTCGTGATGCTCATGGTGCTCGTGCTCGTGGTGATGATGATGTTCGTGAGCCATATGTTTTCTAATTTTAATTTCCTGCTGCAAAGGTAGGGCGCCGCTGCTGCAACCGGGTTGCAAAGTTTCGCATTTGTTTTTATATTTGTCTATTCAACCAATGTAACCGTTAATAACAGTAGTTATGCCTAACCGCTTCCTCAAACCCCTCATCATCGCGGCCGCGCTCTTCTCTCTGGCCGCTTCTGCCCAACCTACTCTTAAGCCCTGCAAGAAAGGCGGATTCGAGACCGGCCAGTACCGCAATGTCTTCGCCGAAATGGGGTACCCGCAAGATGAGATCAACGCCCGCCTGGAGCAGGTCTACAAAGATGTCTTCTGCGGTCCGAACAAGGTTTACTTCGAGGTAGGGGACGACATGGCCTATATCTCCGACGTCAAGAACTTCGACGTCCGCACGGAAGGAATGTCCTACGGCCTGATGGTTGCCGTGCAGCTCGGCAAGAAGGACGTTTTCGACCGCCTGTGGCGCTGGAGCAAGAAATACATGCAGCACCAGGACGGCCCGATGAAGGGCTATTTCGCCTGGAGCCTCAATCCCGACGGCACGCACCGTGCCGAGGGCCCCGCCTCTGACGGCGAGCTCTACTTCGTGACCGCCCTCATCTTCGCCTCCAACCGCTGGGGCAACGACGGCTCGATCAACTACCTCGCCGAGGCGCAGAACATCCTCAACCTCGCCTGGGCCAAGGACGGCACCGACGGCATCCGGCACTTCATCGACAAGGACACGCACCTGATCGCCTTCACGCCCGAAGGACGCGGCGTCGGCTACACCGATCCGTCCTACCACCTGCCCGCCTTCTACGAAGTCTGGGCCCGCTGGGCCTATGACGGCCGCGCCGACTTCTACCTCGCCTGCGCGCAGGCCAGCCGCGAGTATCTCCACAAGAGCATCAACCCCGAGACCGGCCTGAATCCGGACACCAACAACTTCGACGGTTCCTTCATCGAGACCCCGGCCTTCTTCGGCCGCCGGATGAAGCCCGCGTTCCGCTTCGACTCCTGGCGCGTCCCGATGAACATCGCCCTGGACTATTCCTGGTCCTGCGTCGACCGCAAGTGGCAGACCAACTACGCCAACACCATCCAGGCCTTCTTCTACTCCAAGGGCATCGACACCTTCGCCGACCAGTACAACGTGGACGGC
>LUZH01000072.1 GCA_001602885.1 Bacteroidales bacterium Bact_16
GGTCTGTGCCTTCGCTCCTTGAGCAAACAGCATTGCGGCCGCGGTGACCGCCATCAGGATTACTTTTTTCATGCGTTGTTGTGTATTTGGGTTAGTGTTATGTCAAACCTTGATCACGGAATCCACTTCCACCCCGGCAGGCAGCTTCGCGCGGCCGTTCAACTCCTCGATCTCGATGATGAAGTTGATCAGTGTCTTCTTGGGATGGAACTGCCCCACCAGGCGGGCGGCTGCGGCGACCGTGCCGCCGGTGGCGAGGAGGTCGTCGTGGATGAGGACCACGTCGTCGGGCGTGATCGCATCGCGGTGGATCTCAATCGTGTCGTGACCGTATTCCTTGTCATAGGTCTCGCTGAGGGTGTCGGCGGGGAGCTTGCCCGGCTTGCGCGCCATCACGAAGCCGGCGCCCAGGCGGACGGCGAGCGACGGACCCATCACGAACCCGCGGGACTCCATGCCCACCACCTTGGTGATGCCCTTGTCCTTATAGAGTTCGTAGAGGATGTCGTCCAGCTCGCGCAGGCACTCTGCGTTCTTGAACATCGTGCTCACATCCCAAAATAAAATGCCCTTCACAGGGAAATCCGGAACGGTCCGGAGGTTGGCTTTCAATTTTTCAACACTCATAAGATAATACTAACAACATACGAAGATAACGTTTTTCTGCGAGAAAACCATCCGCCCCGCAACGTTTTTCAGCACCCAATATGCGCCGTTCGGCAAGAATGCTTATCTTTGTGATGATTATGCAGAAAAGAAGTAGTAAAGGCCGGAAGACATCCCCGAGAAAGAGATCCGGCGCAAGCAAGAAAGAGTGTCCGATGTTCGTCGGACGCGTACAGATGACCCGCGAAGGGTACATCTTCGTCATCATCGACGGCCAGGACGACGATGTCTTCGTCAAGGCCCCCAAGACCCGCCACGCGCTGCACGGCGACACCGTGCGCGTGGCCGTCACCCGCCAGAAGGCAGGCGACAAGCGCCGCGAAGGCGAAGTGGTCGAGATCCTCGAGCGCTCGCAGAAGCCTTTCGTGGGCTATTACCATACCGTCGGGGCCCAGGCCTGGGTCCTGATGCAGAGCAAGACGATGCCCTACGACATCCAGGTGGACGCCGAAGCGGCCGCGGCCCTCGGCGCGCAGGCCGGGATGAAGGTCGCGGCGGTCGTGGACCACTGGGAGCGGCGCGAGCCGGGTCCCTGGGGGCACCTGACCGACGTGCTCGGCGTGCCGGGAGACAACGACACCGAGATGCACGCCATCCTGGCGGAGTTCAATCTCCCCTACCGCTTCGATCCCGAGGTGGAGAACGCCGCCGACAAGATTTCCGACGAGATTACGGACGCCGACCGCAAGGGGCGCAAGGATTTCCGCGACACGTTCACGTTCACCATCGACCCGGCCGACGCCAAGGACTTCGACGACGCGCTGTCGTTCAAGCCGCTGCCGAACGGCAATTATGAGGTCGGCGTGCATATCGCCGACGTGTCGTATTATGTGCGTCCCGGCTCGCTCGTGGACAAGGAAGCGCGCGACCGCGGCACCTCCGTCTATCTGGTGGACCGCACGGTCCCGATGCTGCCGGAGAAGCTCTGCAACAAGCTCTGCTCGCTGCGCCCGCACGAGGAGAAGCTCGTCTTCTCGGCGGTCTTCGAGATGACGCCCAAGGCCGAGATCCGCGCCCGCTGGATCGGCCGCGCCGTCATCAACTCCGACTACCGCCTCAACTACGACCAGGCGCAGGACATCATCGAAGAGAAGGCCACGGACGCCGAGCCGAAGCTCGTCGAGGCCATCCAGACGTTGCACAAGCTGGCGACGATCCTGAAGCAGAACGAGCGGAAGAACGGCGCCATCGACTTCGACCGTCCCGAGATGAAGGTCGAGGTGGACGAGAAGGGCAAGCCTATCCGCGTCT
>LUZH01000073.1 GCA_001602885.1 Bacteroidales bacterium Bact_16
AGTTCCTGCTCCGCCTCAACATCGGGCGCTACTTCATCCACATCGCCTACACCTTCCTGCTCTTCGGCCTGGTCATCTGGTTCAGCCTGATGATCGAGACCACGATGAGCAAGGTGGAGAAGAACAAGGCGGTGCTCCAGGAGCTCGAGATCGTGCATTCGCAGAAGGTCTTCGAGGTAGTCAACGTGAGCCGGCGCTCCTCCGTGGAGGAGATGCTCGGCGAGCTGGGATCCAACGTAAAAGAGGCTGAAAAGCCTGCAACGGTCGTAAAGAGATGAGTACGGAGACGACGACACCCAAGCCCAAAAAGCAGCGCGACAGGATCGGCGTGATCCTGTACCTGCTCTACGTGGCGCTGCTGGCCGCTTCCCTGCTGCTGATCGTCCGGCTGGCAGGCATCCAGCTGTTCTGGGACCCGGACCCGAAGATCGCCACCGCGCTCACCCCGTCCAACACGGTCAGCAACATCGAGCCGGCCCGCGGCAACATCCTCGACGCCGAGGGACGCCTGCTCGCCATCTCCTGCCCGATCTACCAGTTCTACATGGACTGCACCGTGCTCAAGGACACCAACACGCCCGCCCAGGAGCAGGCCTGGCTCGACAAGGCCCGGCAGCTCGCCGAAGGGCTCGCCGCCGAATTCGGCGACAGGACGGCCGACCAGTACTACAAGCTGATCAAGGACGGCCGCGCCAACGGCCGCAAGTACGTCCGCCTCGGCCGGCCGGTCGACCGCAACGTCTACAACCGCATCATCGACCTGCCGCTCTTCCGCGAAGGCCGCTACCGCAGCGGCATGATCGTGGAGCAGGAGCACGTCCGCCAATATCCCTACGGCAAGCTCGCCCGCCGCACCATCGGCTTCGTGCGCGGCAACAAATCGCCCGTCACCAACACCCACATCGGCCTGGAAGGCAAGTTCGACTACGTCCTCCACGGCCAGGAGGGCCACGAATGGATGCGCGTGACCGACTACGGCCGCGTGCGCAACAGCGACAGCGCCTATGTCAAGGCCGTGGACGGCAAGGACCTGCGCATCACGCTCAACATCGACTACCAGGACATCGCCGACAAGGCCCTGCGCGAGCAGATCACCGAAGAGCCCGACCTCGAGGGCGCCTGCTTCGTGCTGATGGAGGTCAAGACCGGCGCGATCCGCGCCATGGTCAACCTCGTGCGCGAAGAGGGTTCCGGCCCCTTCGAGGAGATCCAGAACCTGGCCATCGGCCGCAAGGCGGAGCCCGGTTCGGTCTTCAAGACCGTCACCCTGATGTCCGTGCTCAACGACGGCTTCATCAAGAGCCTGGACGAGACCCTGCCCGCCACCAACGGCAACGTGGCCGGGACCTCCATCCGCGACCCGCACATCCCCGATTTCGTGCGCCAGCACCACACCAACCGCATCTCCGTCCTGGACGGCTTCAAGATCTCGTCCAACTACGTGTTCGCGACCCTCGCGGTCAAGAACTACGGCATCGACAAGAGCAAGGGACGCGGCAAGGGGCTGGAGAAGACCGAGCGCTTCCTGCAGAACATCTACAACTACAAGCTCGGCGAGGCCTTCGCCTTCGACCTGGACGGCCTGCAGACGCCGACCATCCCGAACCCGTCCACCCGCTACTGGACGGACACCGACCTCGGCTCGATCGGCTTCGGCTACAGCACCGAGGAGACCCCGCTGCACATCCTGACCTTCTACAACGCCATCGCGAACAAGGGCCGGATGATGAAACCCTATCTGGTCGAGGACATCGAGGAGAACGGCATCGTCACGGAGAAGCGCGGCCCCGGCGTGCTCAACGCCGCCGTCTGCTCGAAGGCCGTGGCCGACACGATCACCCGCGCCCTCAAGGCCGTGACCGAAGAAGGCACCGCCCAGCGCCTCAAGGGCGCCAAGTGCTCCGTGGCCGGCAAGACCGGCACCTCCTTCGGCACCTACGCCAACGGCCAGTACCAGGACGCCCAGGGGCGTCGCAAATACCAGGGCACCTTCGTCGGGTTCTTCCCCGCCGAGGCGCCGCAATACAGCGTCATCTGCATGGTGTATTCCAAACCGACCTCCAGGCAGTTCCAGGGCGGCGGCATCCCCGCGCGCGTGATCCGCACCGTCATCGACAAGCTGTACAACATCGACCCTTGCTTCCGCGACGAGCTGAAGCGCAACACATCGACCACAAGATGAAACTGAACGATATCATAAAGGATTGCGGCGTCCTCTCCGTGGAGGGCCGGCAGGACGTGGAGATCACGTCCGTGACCAACGACTCCCGCAAGGTGCAGCCGGGCAGCCTGTTCATCGCCGTGAACGGCTGCGGCAACGACGGCCGCC
>LUZH01000074.1 GCA_001602885.1 Bacteroidales bacterium Bact_16
CCAGCGGGTGACGGCCCACTCCAGCAGCACGCAGGAAGCGACGCTGACCAGCAGGACGAGCAACTCGGCCCAGCCGTAGGCCAAAATGGAGACCAGGATCGCCGGGCAGAGCGCGATGATCACGTCCCGCATGATCTTGGCCGTAGAGACATCCGCATGGATGTGCGGAGAAGGAGATACGATATACTTCTTGTCCATACGCGTTTACTTGTTGGTGGCGGCTTTCGCGGCCTCGGCGGCGGCCTTGGCGGCAGCGGCGCGGGCGCGGATGACGCCCATCACCTGCCCCTTGGCCTGGCGGATGTTGTCCAGCAGGGGGATGTAGGCGGGGCAGCTGTACAGGCAGCAGCCGCATTCGATACAATCCTGGGCGGCGTTGGCCTCGAGGCCCTCGAGGTCGCCGGCCTTATAGAGACGGTTGAGCAGGAACGGCTCCAGGCCCATCGGGCAGGCGTCCGCGCACTTGCCGCAGCGGATGCAGGACGTGGCCGGCTTGCGGCGCGTCATGCCCTCGCTGAGGTACAGCACGGAAGAAGAGCCCTTGACCGTGGCGGCGTCGAGGTTGCTGATGGCCTTGCCCATCATCGGGCCGCCGCTGATCAGCTTGGCGGCCGTGTCGGGGATGCCGCCGGCCTGCTCCACGATCCAGGAAAGGGGCATGCCGATCCGGAAGAGGTAGTTGTGCTGCAGGTTGCCGGGGATCTGGTCGCCCGTGATGGTGAGGACGTTGGTGATGAGCGGTTTGTTCTTCTGCACGGCCTCATAGACGGCAAGCGAGGTGGCGACGTTCTGCACCACGGCGCCCACGTCGATCGGCAGGCCGCCGGACTTGACCTGGCGGTGCATCACGGCGTCGATGAGCTGCTTCTCACCGCCCTGCGGGTAGCGCTTCTTGAGCACCTTCACCTCGATGCCCGGATAGCCGAGCTCGCGGACGGCGGCGCCCATCGCGGCGATCGCCTCGGGTTTGTTCTCCTCGATGCCGATCACGCACTGGCAGCCGCCGAGCACCTTCTGCATGATGGCGGCGCCGACGACGATCTCCTTCGGGCGCTCGACCATGATGCGGTAGTCGCTCGTCAGGAACGGCTCGCACTCGGCACCGTTGAGGATCAGGCACTCGGCCACCTTGCCGGGAGCCGGGTTGAGCTTGACGTGTGCGGGGAAGGTCGCGCCGCCCAGGCCCACGACGCCAGCGGCCTTGATCTTGTCAAGGATGGCGGCCTTGTCGTCGGGAATGGCGGTCACGAGGTCCTTGCTGCGGTCGATCGCGGGGTCCCACTCGTCGCCCTCGACCGCAATCTCGACATGCGTGACGAAATTGCCTGCGAGGTCCTTNNTGGGCCATCGACACGTAGACGGTCTGCGGGAGCGGGAGCTCCTCGATGGCGCATTCGCGGGCATATTTGCTGTCGTGGGGGTGGACACCGCCCATCGAGAATGTCAGTTTACCCATTGGCTACCTCCTTTTTTTCTTCAGCGGCCTTCGGTGCTTCAGCAGCGGCGGCCTTGGCGGCCTCGGCTGCCTTGGCCTTGCGGTCCGCGATGCGTTTCTTGACGGCTTCCTTGTCGAGCTCCTTCGGGAAGTTCACGCCGTGGATGGCGCCGGTCGGACAGACCGCCTCGCATTCGCGGCAGAGCTTGCACTTGGCAGGATCGATGTAGGCGACGTTGTCGACGACCGTGATGGCGTCGTGCGTGCAGGTCTTGGCGCAGAGACCGCAGCCGATGCAGGCGCTGGCGCAGGCCTTCTTGGCCACGGGGCCCTTGTCCTTGTTGAGGCAGGACACGTACATGCGCATGCCGCGCGGTCCCTTGGGACGCAGCTCGATGATGTGCTTGGGGCAGGCCTTGGTGCAGGCGCCGCAGGCGGTGCACTTGCTCTCGTCGACGACCGGCAGACCCGTCTGCGGATCCATCGAAAGGGCGCCGAACTGGCAGGCCGCGACGCAGTCGCCGCAACCCAGGCAGCCGAAGGCGCACCCGGTGTCGCCGCTGTAGAGTGCGGCCTTGACCCGGCAGGATTGCACGCCGTCATACTCGTTGATACGCGGGCGGGCGGAACAAGTGCCGTTGCAACGAACAACGGCCACCTGCGGAGCCTTTGCGGCAACGGTGAAGCCTAAGATAGAAGCCACCTTCTGCATCACCTCATCCCCGCCCACCGGACAATACTGGTTGTCCAGACTGGTGGCTTTGACCGCCGCATCGGCGAAAGCGCGGCATCCGGCGAAGCCGCAGCCGCCACAGTTGGCGCCCGGCATCACCTTCTCCACTTCGTCAATCCGCGGATCTTCCTCGACCTTGAACTTGCGGGCCACCCAGAACAGGATGAGTGCAAGCAACAAGCCCAGGACAGTCAGGATGGCGACGGTCCAGATAAAAGTTTGTGTCATTATTTATTTAATATTAAATACGTATTCTTTCCGGAGACGGTCCCGCAGGAGCCAGATCACGGCGTAGTACGCGGCCACGGCGCCGATGGCGCCCAGGCCCGCGGCCAGCTCGGAGCCGCCTGCGGACAGGATACCGAGCAGGGCGGCCACCATGACCAGAAGGGGGACCACATACGCCAGCCAGACGGCCTTGTGGCCCATGGTGGCGCGCAGGACGACGGACACTTCCTGTCCGACGGTGTAGTTGTCCCATCCGCGGGTCGGCACTTCGACCTGCTTGACCTTGCTGTCGCCCAGGCTGCAGAGGCCCTTGGCGTGGCAGGCGGCGCAGGCCGACTCGGACACGATTTCGACCGTCGTGTATTCCGGCGTGATCGATACGATCCGTCCGCGATGGGTTATCTCACTATAAGAACTCATTGTTTACCATTGTGTTCATCGCCGAGTCGATGGTCATCGAAGCCCGCATGTCGAGCGTGTCGTCCAGTTCGACGAACTTGATCTGCTCGCTCTTGAAGAGCATGTCGATGTCGCAGGTCTCGCCGTTGCGGTGCTTGGCGATGATGATCTGCGTCTTCTCCTTGTCCTCGGGATTCTCGCTCAGGCCCACGAAATCGGGGCGGTGGATGAAGAGCACCATGTCGGCATCCTGCTCGATGGAGCCGGACTCGCGCAGGTCGGAGAGCTGCGGCTTGCCGCCGCCGCCCTGGCGCTGCACGGCCTGGCGGGAGAGCTGGGAGAGCGCGATGATCGGCACGTCGAGCTCCTTGGCCGTGGCCTTGAGCGTACGGGAGATGGCGGCCACCTCCTGCTCGCGCATGCCCTTGAGCTCCGCGGGGCCCTGCATCAGCTGCAGGTAGTCCACGAAGATCAGGCGGACGCCCTTGTTCTTGACCAGGTTCTTGGCCTTGGTACGGAACTCCATCAGCGGAAGGCCCGGCGTGTCGTCGATGTAGAGCGGCGCCTTGGAGAGGGCCTTGAGCTTGTATTCAAGCTGCTCCCACTCGTAGTCCTCGAGCTTGGCGCCGCCCTTGATCTTGTCGGCGGGCAGGCCGGACTCGGAGGTGATCAGACGCTTGACCAGCTGGATGGCGGACATCTCCAGGGAGAAGAACGCCACGGCCATATGGTGGTCCACGGCGGCGTTGCGCGCCAGGTTGAGCGAGAAGGCCGTCTTACCGACGGAAGGGCGGGCCGCCAGGATGATGAGGTCGGACTTCTGCCAGCCCATCGTGATGCGGTCGATGCTGTAGAAGCCCGACGGCACGCCGTTGAGACCGGTGTTGCCCTGCATCTCCTGGATGTCGGTCATCGCCTCGTTGATCAGGCTGCCGATGTCCTGGACCTCGCGGCGGACGTTGCTCTGGATGGCGGCGTAGACCTTGCTCTGCGCAGTGTCGATCAGGTCGTCGACCTTGATCGAGTCGTCGAACGAATCCCGGAGGATGTCGTAGGAGGCGGAGATGAGGTCCCGCTGGATGGTCTTCTGCTTGAGGATCTTGACGTAGTACTCGATGTGCGCGGCGGAACCGACCTTCTCGGACAGGTTCGCCAGCACGACCGCGCCGCCCACGGCTTCCAGGTTGCCCTGGGCCTTGAGCTCGCTGCTCACCGTGATGATGTCGACCGAGGTGTGGTCCGTGACGAGGCGGGACATCGCCTCGAAGATCATCCGGTGCTTGGGGTCGTAGAAACAGGAGGGCGTGAGCTCCTCCATCGCCAGGTCGACGCACGACGGCTCCAGCAACATCGCGCCCAGGACGGCCTCCTCGACATCGGGGGCCTGGGGCGGCTTGTTGCCGATCTCCAGGCCGAGCGTTTCGAGATTGACCGTCTGGTCCTTCTTGCGGGAATTGCTGGGCCGCTGCGCAGGCATGGCCGCTAGATCTCAGGGTTGACGATGATGCGGCCGCAGTGCTCGCAGATGACGAGCTTCTTGCCGGAAGCGATGTCCAGGATGCGCTGCGGGGTGATGGTGTGGAAGCAGCCGCCACAGGCGTCGCCATAGGTGCCGTCCTCGTGCTTGGGGAACAGCGTGACCACGGCGAGGTGGTTGTGGGCGTTGCCGCGGATGCGCTCGTAGGCGCTCAGGGTGCGCTCGTCGATCTTGGCGGCGCAGGCGGCGCGCTTGGCCTGGAGGGCTTTCTCCTCCTTGGAGGTGGACTCCACGATCGTGGCGAGCTCCTCCTGCTTGGCCTTGAGGTCCTCCTCACGGATGAGGATGCGGTCGGCGATGCGCTCGCGGTCCAGCTTGCGCTCCTCGATGGCCGCACGGGCCTCGCCGATGTTCTTCTCGGCGATGGCGCGGAGCAGGCCCTGGTTCTCCAGTTCCTTGTTGATGGAATCGAACTCGCGGCTGTTGGAGATGTTCTCCAGCTGGCTGCGGTATTTCTCGATCTCGGCGTCCAGTTCGACGATCTGCTTGTTCGCGGCGTCGATGCTTTCGTTGTACCCTTCGATCATCTGGCCGAGCTTCTCGGACTTGGCGTGCAGGCCGGCCAGCTCCTCCTCGAGGAGGGCGACCTCCGCCGGCAGTTCGCCGCGCAGGTGAACGAGCTCGTCGATGGCCACATCGGCCTCCTGCAGTTCGTAAAGGACCTTGAGCTTCTCCTGGGTACTCTGCTCGGACTCCGCAAAATTCTTGCGCAGCGAGACGAAGGTCTCACGCTCGTCGATCGGAGTCTGCACTTTCGTTGTTTTCTTGGTGGTAGCCATATATTATATCTTTATTTATTGCTGCGATTTATACCAATTTGCAAAATTACGAAATATTTTTCTTAATCTCCATAAGTTGGGCCCGGATTTCCTTCAGCGATTCGATCGCCTTGACGCTCCGGTCCACGGGACGGCGGTCGGCGGCGAGCTGGAGCGCGGCGCCTTCCAGGGTGAGTCCGCGGTCCTTGACGAGGTGGTGGATCTGCTTGAAGGTCTCCACGTCGGCCGCGGTGAACTGGCGGTTGCCCTTCGCATTGCGCTGGGGCTTGATGAATTTCGGGAAGGAGTTGGACCAGAACCGGACGAGGGATACCGATTCATCCAGGATCCCGGCCACTTCTCCGATCGAATAGAACAGTTTCTCCATATCGTTAATCCATTGATTGCAGGGTGTTCGCTGACATGTACAGCATGTTCACATAGTCCGCGGGGCTGAGGGAGGCGAAGAAGAACCCGACGGGGTCCATCCCGGCGCCGTCCTTGCGCACCTCGTAGTGCAGGTGCGGGGCGAAGGCCTGGCCGGACATGCCCACCGCGCCGATCCGGGTGCCGGCGCGCACCCGCTGCCCGGCGTGGACGGTCATGCTCTCGAGATGGGCATAGACGGTCTCGTAGCCGCCCGGGTGGGAGATCCGCACCGTGTTGCCGGTCGACTTGCTGGATGCGGCCGAGACCACGGTGCCGTCGGCGGAGGCCAGCACGGGCGTGCCGCGCGCGACGATCAGGTCGAGGCCTTCGTGGTAGACATAGGCCTTATAGAAAGGATTCATCTTGCGGCCGGTGGACGCGCCGACCTGCGGATAGGTGATGTTCTGGATCGGGAGGGTCATCGGCGGGACGACCGTCGACGAATCGGACAGGGCGCGGAAGATGCGCGCGAAGGTCGCCTCGACCGCCTTGCCGCGCAGCAGCAGGCTGTCCGCCTTGCCGCGCGTGTATTTGAGCAGGTCCTGCTCGGAGATCCCGTCCGAGCCCACGAACGGACTCCCCTCTTCCATCGGGTCCAGCATCGGGGCGCCGGAGGAGTGGAAGACCAGGCCGTAGATCTCGTTGTCCTTGTACTGCAGGTTGGCGATGGCGTCGCCCAGCAGCTGCTCGCGCTCTTCCAGGCCGGGATAGAGCCGCTCGTACATCCGGATCTCCTGGCGCAGGCGGCGCTCGGTGTCCGTGCGGAACACCAGCGAGAAGGCCACGTAGACCAGCACGGCGAGCGTGAAGGTCAGGAGCATATACGCCAGCACGAGCAGCAGGGTCTTCCCGACCTTGCGCGGCACGGTGCCGAAACGGAAGTTCTCGGCGTCGAATATGACCGGGATGAGTCTTCTAGCCATTGCCTTTCTTGCTGCGCCGGAGCAGCTCCGTCGTGCTGGTGCGCTTGCCGACCGGAGACTCCTGCACGCGGGTGCCGATCATCGAGCGGTATTCGTCAAGCGACATGTTGAAATCCATATAGTTCATCGGGTTCACGCGGTTGCCGCGGTACTCCACTTCGTAGTGAAGGTGGGGGCCGGTGGACTTGCCCGTCGAGCCGACGTTGCCGATCTGCTCGCCGCGCTTGATGCGCATCCCGGACACCACGGTGACCACGCTGAGGTGCGCGTAGCGCGTCTGGTAGCCGTAGCCGTGGTCGATCACGACCTGGTTGCCGTAGCCGTTGGACTTGAATTCGGCCATCGTGACCACGCCGTCGCCGGTGGCGTAGACGGGCGTGCCCGTGGCGGCCGCGAAGTCCTGGCCGCCATGGCGCTCGCCGCCGCCGTAGACCGGATCCGTGCGGTAGCCGAAGCCGCTGGAAAGGTGCACGCGCGTGCGGTCGGGGATCATCGGCGGCACGCTCGGCACGCAGGCCAGCATGTCGCCCGCCGTGCGGGCCAGCATCCCCACCTCGTCCAGGGCCTTGCCCTGGATGTAGGCGCGCTTGGTCAGGCCGTCCAGCCGGCGGACGGTCCAGCCCAGGGACGAATTGGTCCCCAGCCGGTCCACCTCGGCGTACCGGTTGACGCCGCCCAGGCCGGAATTCTTGACCGCGTCGGGGATCTCGCCCAGACCGTAGATCGAGCGGTACACCTGGTCGTCGCGCTGCTCGATGGCGGTCAGCGTGCGGTCGTAGAGGTCGAGGCGGTTGGAGAGCACCTCCATCCGGGCCTCCCACTCGGCCGCGCGGCGCTTGAGCATCGCGGTCCGGGGCAGGTCCCAATGGAAAACGGAGGTATAGAGCCAGAAGTACAGCAACACGAAACCGGCGGCGACCACGATGGCCACCGCCCAATGGACGTGCTTGAGATACTTGGGATCTTCCTTCTCNNNNTTTAAATAACAAAAGAGATTTCTCTGATGGATACACGATTATCCATCATCATCGAAAGTAGGGTAAAGGCGGAACCGGCGCCTAAACGGCCTTCCAGGACTGCGGATCGCGGAATCCCTTGAGGAATTCGGCCACGGCCATCTTCTTCTTGCCGGCCAGCTGGATCTCGGTCAGCGCCAGGGCGCCGTCGGCGGTGGCGACGGCGAAGAAGGTCTTGCCGTCGGAGAGGACGGTGCCGGGCTCCGCGTGCAGGTCCGGGCGCTTCTCAGTGCGGAAGATCTTGACCGAGGTCTTCTCGTCGGAGCCGGTCCGGGCGAGCTCGGCGAAGGCCGCCGGATACGGGGAGAGGCCGCGGACGAGGTTGTAGATCTCGTCGGCGGGGCGGGTCCAGTCGATATGGCAGAGCTCCTTGGTGAGCTTCGGGGCCGGCTTGAGCTCCTCGGAGCCCTGGATGAAGGAGCGCTGGACGCGCAGCTCGACATTGTGCTGGATCAGGCCCTCGACGGTCTGCAGGACCAGGTCGGAGCCGATCTCCATCAGCTCGTCGTGCAGCTCGCCGGCCGTCTCGTCCGGCCGGATGCGGCACTCCTCGCGGAGGATGATGCCGCCGGTGTCGATGTCCTTGTCGATCATGAAGGTGGTCACGCCCGACATCTTCTCACCGTTGATGACGGCCCAGTTGATCGGGGCGGCACCGCGGTACTGCGGGAGCAGCGCCGCGTGGAGGTTGAAGGTGCCGAGCTTCGGCATCGACCAGACTTCCTCCGGCAGCATCCGGAAGGCCACGACCACGAACAGGTCGGCCTTCCAGGCGCGCAGCGCCTCGAGGAATTCCGGATCCTTGAGCTTGACAGGCTGGAGCACGGGGATGCCGTGCGCCACGGCGTATTGCTTGACGGCGCTCTCGTTCACCTTGAGGCCGCGGCCGGCGGGCTTGTCGGCGACGGTCACCACGCCGACGATCTTGTAGCCGGCCTGGACGAGGGTGTCGAGCGGCTTGACCGCAAATTCGGGCGTGCCCATATAGACGATGCGCGTGGGGCGGAACAGGCGGGCGATCCGGCTCTTGAGCCGGCGCCACCAGGTCTTGAATTGATCCATGTTGAAGAGTTCTGAATCCCGGAGCGCCTTCCAGGTGAAGAAGACGCCGATCGGGGCGATCACGGCGCAGGCGATGAAGACGCCGACGGGCGTGTCCACGGCGCCGTCACGCGCCAGCTTGCTGCCGGAGATGTTGATGACGTAGTAAAGGACGAAGAAGAGCACCGAGATGATCAGGCCCACGCCCAGGCCGCCGTTCTTGCTGCGCACCAGCGCGCCCATCGGCGCCCCGATGAAGAAGAGCAGGAAGCAGGCCAGGCCGGCGGCGTATTTCTCCAGGAACGACAGGTCCGACTGGCGGAGGTTGTAGCTCTGGTCGTAGGACGAGAAGCGGAAGTTGTTGACCTCGGCGCTGAGTTTGGCCACGTTGTCGGCGGCGCGGTGGCGGGCCTGCGCGGCCGCATCCGGACTGTCCCAGTGCAGGAATCCTGCGTCCGCGAAGTCCTGGCGGCCCGGCTTGCGGTAAGCCGTGTCGAGCTGGCGGTTCTGCTGGAAAGCGGGATGGCGGCGGACGATGTTGTAGTTGTGCCGGTGCAACGAATCCAGGAAATGCGACAGCGAATCGCTCAGGTGGCGGAGCTCCGCCGGCTGTTTGGTGCGGATCGCGTCGTCGAACCGGGCGGAGTCGGACTTCTCGAAGCTGTAGTTCTTCAGCTGGATGAGCAGCTCCTGCCGGTCGAAATCGATGTGCTGGAGGGTCAGCGTGGTGTCGTTGTAGCGGAAGTTGTTGTCTTCGCGGTAGGTGGAGCCGTGGAAGAGGGTGAAGGTCAGGTATTCCTTGCTCCTGGCCATCTTCAGGATGGCGGAATCCGCCATCGTCACGGAGATGTTGCCCTTGCGCGCGGTGTGGTCGTAGACCTGCACGTCGTAGAGCATCTTGGTGGCCTTGTCCTGGCTGCCTACCCGGAGGATGTAGCCTTCGATGCCGTCGTAGAAGGTCCCCGGCGGGATCTTGATCTCATCCTTGGTGCGGGCGATGTCGTCGCGCAGGGTGTAGATCTGGTTGAAGGCATAGGGCACGACGCGGGAGCACACCACATAGGTGCCGGTGCCGATCAGCAGCGCGACGATGGCCAGCGGCACGATCACGCGCCCGAAGGAGATGCCCGAGGCCCGGATCGCCATCAGCTCCCCGCGCTCGGCGAGCTGGCCGATGGTCATCGTGGAGGCGAGCAGCGTGGCAAGGGGCAGCGAGAGCGGCAGGGCCAGGCTGCACACACCCCAGAACAGGAATTCCAGGATCGTGCGGACGCCCAGGCCCTTGCCCACCAGCTCGTCGATGTAGAGCCAGAGGGTCTGCATCATCAGGATGAAGACGACGACGAGGAAGATCGCAACGAACGGTCCGATAAACGACTTCAATATGAAGCGGTCGAGCTTCTTCATCCTGAAGGGGGATCTTGTCTAACGCGTAGCGGTTTCGACGAGGGCGTCGAGGGCCTGCTTGAGGCCGTCGGCGTTCTTGCCGCCGGCAGTCGCCAGGCCGGGCTGGCCACCGCCGCCGCCCTGGATGAACTTGGCGGCGTCGCGGATGTCCTTGCCGGCGTTGCGGCCCGCGGCGACGAGGTCGTCGGAGTACATCAGGACCAGCTGCGGCTTGCCGTCGGCGGTATATGCGCCCACCAGGACGGTGTTCTTCAACTCCTTCTGGAGGGTCAGCGCGGCGTTGCGCACCAGTGCGGGGTCGCATTCCTGGCCGGCCTCGGCAGCAACGATGAGCTGGACGCCGCCCTTCGGCTGCGCCTTGGCGGCGAGCTGGCGGGCGAAGTCGGCCGCCTTCTGCTTGGCAAACTCCTCAGCCTGCTTCTTGAAGGAGGCGTTGTCCTCGAGCATCTTCTCGATGGCGCCGGCGAGGTCGGGCGTGTTGTTGAAGAAGGCGCGGGCGGTCTTGATGAGGCCCTGCATGCCGCAGACGAGTTCCTCGGCCTGCGCGCCGGTCACGGCCTCGATGCGGCGGATGCCGGCCGCGATGGCGGACTCGCCGGTGATCTTGAAGAAGCCGATGTTGCCCGTGGCGGAGGTGTGGCAGCCGCCGCAGAGCTCCACGCTCGGGCCGAAGCGGACCACGCGGACGCGGTCGCCGTATTTCTCGCCGAAGAGGGCCATGGCGCCCATCTCGCGGGCCTCGTCCATCGTGGCGTCACGCTTCTCGGCCAGCGGGAAATTGCTGCGGATCAGCTCGTTGACGCGCTTCTCCACCAGGACGAGCTGCTCGTCGGAGAGCTTCTCGAAGTGGGAGAAGTCGAAGCGGAAGCCCTGGTCGCCCACGAAGGAACCCTTCTGCTCCACGTGGGTGCCGAGGATCTCGCGCAGGGCGCGGTGCAGCAGGTGCGTGCAGCTGTGGTTGTTGGCGAT
>LUZH01000075.1 GCA_001602885.1 Bacteroidales bacterium Bact_16
GCGATCTCCACGGAGCCGGTGATCACTTCGATCTCGGCCTCGATGCCCTGCTCCTGCAGCCACTTGCGCAGGATGTTGGGGTAGGAGGTGGCGATGCGCTTGCCGTTGAACCACTGCGGACCGTCGTAGTCGACCGTCTTGGGCACGGCGAGCGAAATGCGGCAGGCGCCGAAGCCGAGCTTCTCCACGACCTGCACGTCGAAGCCGCGCTCCGCGACTTCGTTGAGTCCCACGATGCCGAGGGACGCGGTGCCGTTGGAGACGACCTGCGGGATGTCGTCATCGCGCATGTAGAGGAGCTCCAGGGGGAAATTGGCGGCCTGGGCGAGGAATTTGCGGCGGGAGTCATCGACGTCGATGCCGATCTCGCGCAGCAGGGCGGTGCTCTCTTCGTTGAGGCGGCCCTTGGACTGAATGGCTAATCTGAGCATATCTTTTACTACTAACTTATTTCAACAAAAAAAGGGCTTCCCGGCATCCCGGCAAGCCCTGTATTGCGTGCGTACGCACACGCCGACCTACCGGATCTGTCAGACTCGGTGGTGGTGGTGATGAGTGCGCTTCATATTCATACTTGGGCAAAGTTATCAATTATTTCCGTAAATGCAAGCATTCCGTGCCCTTTTTAGAGTTTCGGCGCGTCGAAATCGAAGGAGATTTCCTGTTCCTGTCCGTCGCGCAGGACCGTGAGGGTGACGGACTGCAGGCCGTCGGACCAGGTCCGGTAGGCCTCGTGGCTATAGGTCTTGACGTCGCGGCCGTTGACGGCGACGATGCGGTCGCCGCCCCGCAGGCCGGCCTTCTGGGCGTTGGAGCCGTCGTAGAGGCTGTTGACCGTCCAGCAGCCGAGCGTCTGGGTGCGGTAGGTGGCGCTGAAGCCCTGGACGGGACAGTCGAACGGCTCGGCGAAGCCGGCGTTGGGCCGCAGGTAGAGCTTGCCGTGGGCCGCGTCGATGATCATGTCGAAGCGGCTCCAGATCTCGTTGCCCAGCAGGGCGATCCATTGGGCGTCGGCCAGGGCGCCTTCGGTATTGAAGCTGTAGCCCACGATGGGGGCGTCCAGCGAGAACGGACCGATCTCCGCGCTCAGCGCGCGGAAATCGCCGCTGCTGCTGCTCCCGCCGATCCCGCCGACCGCCATCGAGGACGTCAGGGCGGGCTGGATGGCCGCGATTCCATATTTCTCCGCGGTCGCGCGCGTGAGGTCGATCGAATAAGGATTGCCCAGGTCCATGATGGCCTTGCCCTCGACGGTGATCCCGTCGCGGACCTGCACGCGGATCGGCAGCAGGATCCGGTTCTCCTTGTATTCGACCGGAATGGCCGTGTAGCCCTCCAGGTCCGCTGCTTCTATCTTGTTCCAGAAGCCGATCCTGTCGTTGCGGAAGTCGATGGCGATGGCTGCATTGCCGACCTCGGACAGGCCGATCAGGCCGTCGGCGTAGTCGCCGAGGATCTCTTTCAGCTGGATGACGGGGGATATCTTGCTCTTGTACTGCCTGCCGCCCATCGAATAGGTGAATTCGTTGTTGATCACGGGCACCGTAGCCTTGCCGTTGCCTGTGCCGCCCATCCGGGCCTTGAACATATTCTTGTACTGGAGGCCCTCCCGGGCCACGAACGTGCTGTCCGGGAACGAATACGGCGAGCCCGTGTCCAGGATGAAGTGGGCTTCCCGGCCTTCGACCGTCACGTTGAGGTAGATGTGGCGGAAGAAATCCATCGGAAAGTATTTTGCGGGGTCCTGGGCGGATGCGAACGTGCTGACAGAAGCCAGAAGGGCGATGAGGAAGTGTTTGCGCATAGAAAAAATCAGGTATAATGGTTCAGAATGTAAAGATGCGAAAAGGCGCTTGAAATTGCAAGCGGAAGTTTGTACCTTTGAGACGCATCAAAAACGAAAAACCAATCTATGAACTGTTTGCACAAGTATCTAGTCATCGGCCTGGCGGCGTTCTCCGCCGTCTTCGCGTCGGCCCAGGAAGGGCGTACTCCCATTTATCTGGATGTGTCCTACTCGTTCGAGGAGCGTGCGACCGACCTCGTGTCCCGCCTGACGCTCGAGGAGAAGCAGAGCCTGCTGGGCAACAACATGGCGGCTGTGCCGCGCCTCGGCATCAAGGGGTATAACGTGTGGAGCGAGGCCCTGCACGGCGTGCTGGCCGGCGCCAACCCGTCCGTGGGCCTGCTGGGACCGACTTCCTTCCCCAACAGCGTGGCCATCGGATCCTCCTGGGACCCGGCCGTGGCTGAATGGATGGCTTCCGCCATCGCCGACGAGGCGCGCGCCATCTACCAGACCGGCACGAAGGGCCTGACCTTCTGGTCGCCGGTCGTGGAGCCCGTGCGCGACCCCCGCTGGGGGCGCACCGGCGAGTCCTACGGCGAGGACCCGTTCCTGGCCGCCGAGATGTCCCGCGGCTTCGTGCGCGGTCTGATGGGCAGCGACCCGAAATACCTCAAGGCCGTCCCGACCGCCAAGCATTACTTCGCCAACAACAGCGAGTTCGACCGCCACGTCAGCAGCTCCAACATGGACAGCCGCGACATGCGCGAGTTCTACCTCTATCCTTATAAGCGCCTGATCGAGGACGAGAAGCTCCCTTCGATCATGTCGTCCTACAACGCCGTCAACCACGTCCCCACGTCCGCCAGCGCCTTCTATCTCGACACGCTGGCCCGCCGCACCTACGGCATGAAGGGCTACGTGACGGGCGACTGCGCCGCCATCCAGGACATCTACGACGGGCACTACTACGCCGCCACGCGCGAGATCGCGACGGCGATGGGCCTCAAGGCCGGCGTGGACTCCGACTGCGGCAGCATCTACCAGCGTTTCGCGATCAGCGCCTACGAGCAGGGCATCCTCCCGATGGCGGACATCGACCGCGCGCTCGTCAACATGTTCACCGTCCGGATGCGGACGGGCGAATTCGATCCCGAGCAGATGGTCCCGTACACCAAGTACGAACCGTCCCGCGTGGCTTCGGCCGCCCACCGCGCGCTGGCCGCCGAGCTGGCCGTGCGCACGGCCGTGCTCCTCAAGAACGACGGCCGCGCCCTGCCGCTCGACCCTGCGGCCCTCAAGAGCATCGCGCTCATCGGCCCGCAGGCCGACGACGTGGAGCTGGGCCCGTATTCCGGCCGCCCGGAGGCTTCTGCGATGATCTCCCCGTATGCGGGCATCAAGGCCTGGCTGGCGCAGAAGGGTTATGACGTGGATGTCCGCCTGGCCGGCGGCGGCGACATCAAGAGCAAGAGCAACCTGCTGTATGTCGCCTACTTCGAGGTCGAGAAGACCGACGGTTCCGTGACCCGCTACGACGCCACCAAGTACAGCGCCGCCGCCGACGGCATCACGGTCGGCTCCGGCATGGGCGAGGAGGAGCAGGTCCGCACGATCGACGACGGCTCCTGGACCGCCTACGACAACGTCGACATCACCGATATCGAGAACCTCACCGTCGGGCTCAACATCCCCACCGAAGGCGGCATCGTGGAGATCCGCGTCGGCGGCCCGGACGGCAACCTCATCGGCCGCATCGAGGCCACGAAAGCCTCCGGTGCGCGCGTGGGCGGCGTCTACGGCGCCAGCATGCCCATGAAGACCAGCGCCCTCAAGCTCGGTTTCAACGGTCCGCAGACCGTGTATCTGGTGTATAAGGCCCCGCAGGACGCCCCGATCGACGAGGCGACGCTGAAGGTGGCGCGCGAGGCCGACGTGGCCGTGGTGTTCGTCGGCACCGACGAGAACACCGCGACCGAGGAGGCCGACCGCCTGACCCTGCTGCTGCCCGGCAACCAGCTCGCGCTGATCCAGGCCGTGGCGGCCGTCAATCCGCGCACCATCGTGGTGATGCAGACGCTCGGCTGCGTCGAGGTGGAGGAGTTCCGCCACCTGGCGAATATCCCCGGCATCCTCTGGACGGGCTACAACGGCCAGGCCCAGGGCGAGGCCATCCCGCGCCTGCTCTTCGGCGAGGTGTCGCCGGGCGGCAAACTCAACGCCACCTGGTACAAGAGCGTCAAGGACCTGCCGGCCATCACGGACTACAACCTGCGCCGGAGCTCCGGCAACGTGGGCCGTACGTTCTGGTATTTCGATCAGGAGATTTCCTATCCGTTCGGCTATGGCCTGAGCTATACGACCTTCGAATACAGCAACTTCCGCATCAGCCGCAGCGCCATCACGCCCAATGACGTGGTGACCGTGAGCGTGGATGTGACCAACACCGGCGACTGCGCCGGCGACGAGGTGGTGCAGGTCTATGTGGCCACGCCGGACAGCCCGGCGGCCCTGGAGCGGCCCGCCAAGCGCCTCAAGGGCTTCCGCCGCGTGACCATCCCGCGCGGGCAGACCCGCACGGTGCGCATCGACATCAAGTGCGCCGACCTCTGGTTCTGGGACATGGAAGCCGACCGGATGACCTACGATCCGGGCCGCTATGTCTTTGAGGTCGGCTCCTCGTCGGCCGACATCCGCGGGCGCGTGAGCGCCACGATGTCGGGCCGCCTGGACCGCCGCCTCAAGACGGTCTGGGCCAGCTGCGACGCCTCTGTGCTGCGCATCGGCCAGACGGCGCAGGCTTCCTTCTCCGCCTGCATGAACGACGACAGCTTCGAGGACGGCGCCAAGGCCGTCTGGACGAGCAACAATCCTTCCGTCGTCACGGTCGATGCGGACGGCACCGTCCGCGCCGTGTCGATGGGCGTCGCCACCGTCCGCTGCAGCGTGACCCTTGACGGGACCACGCTGGAGGACAGCTTCGCCGTCAAGGTGATGCCCGAGATGGGGCTCGCCAGCCTCAAGGTGGGCGGCAGGCGCGTCCGCGTGGGCGACGCCGCCCAGGTCAGCTACGTGCTGAAGGCGGGCAAGGCCCCGAAGGTGGAGGCCGTGGCGGCCGATCCGGCCATCGCGGTGTCCGTCAAGCAGGCTGAGGCCGTGCCCGGCACGGCCGTCGTGACCCTGCGCGACGAGGCGACGGGCGACAGCCGCGTGCTGACCGTCAGTTTCGGCACGAAGGGCGTGTCCGACAGCTTCCAGAAGCCGGCGCTCGACGCCCGCTGGAGCTGGGTGCGTGAGGAAGCCGCGCTGTGGTCGCTCTCCGAGCAGCCGGGCGCGCTGGTGCTCACCGCTGGCAAGGGCGACATCGCCCAGGCCGGCAACGACGCTCCCAACGTGCTGCTGCAGGAGGCCAATTCCGATTGGACCATTGACACGAAGATGCGCTGCTTCGCGGCGCCTGCCGCCCCGGCCCAGAACGCCGGCCTGGTGGCCTATGCTTCGGACGACGACTTCGTCAAGTTCGTCTATGCCGCGACCTTCAATTTCCGCCGCCCGGCGGAGGCCGGCCCCGCAGCCGGACAGCTGCAGCTGGTGGTGGAGGAGAACGGCCAGCAGAAGGCCCTGACCAGCCTGCCGCTGGACGGGATCATCGGCGCCGACAACCTCATCTGGCTGCGCCTGGACAAGCAGGGCGACACTTACACGGCCTGGTATTCCGTGGACGGCAAGAAGTATGAGAAGGTGGGTTCGGCGCAGACCGTGCTGCAGGACGTCCGTGCGGGCGTGCTCTGCTGCGAGGGCGCGCTGCCCGCGATGATGCGCGGCTTCGGCGGCCGCGGCGGCTTCCAGCTCCCGCAGGCCGCGCCGCTCAAGGTCGCCTTCGACGAATTCAAGATCGTGAGCCGCGGCCAGAAATGATGCTCCGCCGCTTGTTCCTGACGCTTTTTCTGCTCGCGGGGGCGCTGGCTGCCCGCGGGCAGACTTCCTGCGTCGACGCGGACGGCGTCCGCTGGACCGTCACGGAAGCAGGGGAGATCCTGCGTTCGCCGGACGGCGAATCCTGGACCGCCTTCGACTTCAACGCGCAGTATGCGGGCTTCTATCCCCGGATGCGCTGGCGAGCCGTGGCGGCCGGCGGCGGCTCCGTGATGGTGGCCGGGCTGGACGCCGACGGCCACCTGGGCGTCTACGCCTCCAGCCGCGGCACGGTGTGGAGCCCCCGTTCGCTGGAATACAAGGAGAACGGTGAGCCGCGCGTGCTGGACGTCGTGCCGTGCTCGCTCAGCTACGATCCCATCCGCGACAGCTTCTTCCTCTGCGGCTCGCAGGGGACGCTCTTCGAGATGCCGGGCTGCTCGCACTGCAACCGCCTGACGCGCTATCCGTGTGACACGCTCTATTCCCGCGAGCAGTCGGGCTTCGACGCCCTGCTGCGGGGCAGCGGCGGCTTTGAACAATTAGTGAAACCATAACCAATCCAACCACAATGCGCAAAACATTCTTGTTGTGCTTTCTGCTGATGCCGCTATGCGCTTCTGCGCAGAATCCCGTGATCCGGACGTCCTTCACGCCGGACCCGGCCCCGTTTGTCCACGGCGACCGGCTCTATCTGGCCGTCGACCACGACGAAGACGACGCCACGTACTTCAAGATGAAGGACTGGCAGCTCTACAGCACCGAGGACATGGTCAACTGGACCTATCTCGGCACGCCCGTCTCCACGGCCACGTTCCCCTGGGCCTTCCAGGGCGACCGCGCCTGGGCCTCGCAGCTCGTGGAGCGCGGCGGCAAGTGGTACTGGTATGTCTGCCTGACCGAAGCCGCCACGCGCGCCGACGCGCTGGCCGTGGCCGTCGCGGACGACCCGCAGGGGCCCTACGTCGACGCGCTCGGCGGCCCGCTGACCACGGGCTTCGGCTTCATCGACCCGACCGTCTTCGTCGACGACGACGGCTCCGCCTGGCTCTTCTGGGGCAACAAAGGCTGCTGGTACGGCCGCCTGGGCGACGACATGGTCTCCTTCCCGGACGGCTGGCAGGAAGTGCCCGGTTGGGGCGATCCGGCCTGCTTCGGCCCCCAGTCGATGAAACCGGACTGGTCCGACGGCGGCAGGGAGAAGCTGATGGTCGGCTATGAGGAGGGCCCCTGGCTCTACAAGCGCGGCGGCACCTACTACCTGTCCTATCCGGCCGGCGGCGTGCCCGAGCACATGGCCTACAGCACCGCGCCGTCCATCCACGGCCCCTGGACCTACCGGGGCCGCATCATGGACGAGGCGGACAACAGCTTCACCATCCACGGCGGCAACGTCGATTTCCGCGGACATCATTATATGTTCTACCACAACGGAGCCCTGCCCAACGGCAGCGGCTTCCGGCGCGCGACCTGCGTGGAGGAGTTCGAATTCGGCGCGGACGGCAGCATTCCCTTCATCCCGTTCACCCAGGAGGGCGTGGCGCCGCTGCAGACGCTGGATCCCTACCAGCTGACGCAGGCGGAGACGATGGCCTCCGGCTGGG
>LUZH01000076.1 GCA_001602885.1 Bacteroidales bacterium Bact_16
TTGTTCTGCTGGCGCAGCTGCTGCTGTTGCATCCGCTGCGCTTCTTCGAGCCGCAGCTGCCACTTGCTCTTCGGCAGCGGCTTGCCGGCCGAAGCGCGGACCTTGGCCAGGATCTCCTCCTGGTTGATGGAACGGCGGATGATCCAGGTCTGCACGATGGAAATCAGCTGCGAGAGCAGGTAGTAGTAGCTCAGGGCGGCGGAGAGGCTGTTGCAGATGAAGAACATCATGATCGGCATCATCCAGAGGGTCATGAAGCGCATCGAAGAGGCGCTCGGGTCGTTGGCGGCAGGCTGGTTGGCCATGGTCATCTTGGAGTAGCCCCACATCGTAACGGCCATCAGCAGGGCGAACAGCGAGATGTGGTCGCCGATCAGCGGCACGCGCGTGCCGAAGTCCACGATGGAATCGTAGGCCGACAGGTCGTGGCACCACAGGAAGGACTGCTGGCGCAGCTCGATGGAAGCCGGGAAGAAGCGGAACATCGCCCACAGGATCGGGAACGTGAGGAGGGTCGGCAGGCAGCCGCCCATCGGGCTCACGCCCGCCCGCTTGTATAGCGCCATGGTCGCCTGTTGCTTCTTCATCATCTCGTCCTGGTTGCCCGTGTTCGGATACTTCGCGTTGATCTTGTCGATCTCGGGCTTGAGCGCGCTCATCTTGGCAGAAGAGGCGTAGGACTTGAAGGTCAGCGGAGAGACCACCAGCTTGATGACGATGGTCATCAGGAAGATGATTAGGCCGAAGCTGGCGATGCCCCAGGTGTTGTGGAAGAAATCGAACAGCGGAATGATCGCGTAGCGGGTGAACCAGCCCACGATCGAACCGCCCAGCGGGATGATCTTCTCATACTTGTGGCCGATGGCCCTGAGGGTCTTGAAGTGGTTGGGACCGAAATAGAACTCGAACGGCACGCTCCCCTCGCCGCCGGCAGGCATGTCGGCACGCATCTGGGCGGAGCAGCTCATCAGGTTGCGGTCCGGATCGTCCTGCGACGCGAACTGGATGCCCAGCTCGCCCGAGACGAACTCGTCCGGGGCGCGCAGGATGGCGGAGAAGAACTGCTGCTGGAAAGCGAACCAGCTGAGCCGGTTGTCGATGCGGCGGGAGCCGTTGCGGCCGCGGCCGATCTCGCCGGGCTTCTTCTCGCCGTCGAAATAGTAGTCAACCTTGGAATAGGTGGATTCGTTCTTGTAGCCCTTCTCCATGCGCGGCATCGTGACGTTGAAGTCGATGTCGAACATGTTGACGTTGCGCGGGATCACGCCCTGCGTCCCCACGAAGGAGAGGAGGTTGGACACCTGGTAGCTATCCTCGTGGAGGGTGTAGCGCTGCTCGATATAGCCGCCCGCGGCAAACGGGAGGCGCATCACGACGGTACTGTCGGTCTGCTCGGCGACCTCGAAGATGAAGTCCTTGGTGCGGATCGCCTCGCCGGCATAGATGCTGAGCGAATACTCCGCGGCGCCGGGCTTGAAGAGATACAGGTCCGTGCTGTCGTGGTTCTTATAATCCTTGACCTGCACCGAGTAGGGCTGCGCGCCCTGCGTGGTGAACTCGATCTTGAGCTTGCTGTTTTCGAGGGTCACGACCTGCGCGGTGGCGTGGGACGCGGCCTCCAGGGAAGAATCCTTGTAGACCGGAAGCGGGGCGGGCGCCTGCACGGCGGACGCGCTGTCCGGCAGCGCAGCGCGGAGCTCCGCCTCGGCGGCCTCGCGCGCCAGCGCCTCGACGCGGGCGACGGAATCCAGCTGCGCCTGCAGCTCAGCCTGCTTGCGCATCTGGCCGGACTGGAACAGGGAGAAGCCGATGAAGATGGCGGCTAAAAGGACAAAACCGATGATTGAATTCTTATCCATTATGCTTCGCCCTCCTCAGCCTTTCTGATCTGCGCCTCCAATTCCTTCAACTCGGCCTTGGCTTGCTCGATTCGCTCCTCCATCTGACGGATCAGCGGTTCGCTGTTCTTGGATGCGGAGAAGAATCCGATATTGTTCTCGTAGGTAGTGATGTTCTGCTGGAGCTTGTTGTACTTCTCGATGAGCAGGTCCTTGGGGCTGCGCGGGGCGCGGCCGCCACGCGGCGCCGGGCCGCGCTGGGCGCCGAAGGCCGGGAACTTCTCCTGCATCGCGTCGCGGAACGCCTTGTTGACGTTGTCCTTCTCCTTGAAGGGAACGTGGCCGATGGCGGCCCAGCGCTCCTGGAATTCGCGCATCGCGGTCTCGTCGGCCGCGGCGTCGCCGGCAGAGGCATACGCCTGGATGTCCTCGACGACCTTGCGCTTGGCGCGGAGGTTGCCGTAGTAGTCGTTCTCGCCGCCGGCATTGGCGTCGCGGGCGGTGAAGAACTCGTCGCAGGCAGCGCGGAAGCGCTTCCAGAGCGCCTCGCTCTTCTTGCGCGGCACGGCGCCGATCTCCTTCCACTGCTTCTGCAGGGAGATGAACTGGTCCGTGGCCTTCTTCCACTCCGTGCTGGTCTTGAGCGCCTCGGCCTGCTCGATGAGGGCAAGCTTCTTCTCGAGGTTGTCGTTCATGCTGTCCTTGATGCCGGAGTAGAACTCGCGCTTGCGGGTATAGAAAGCGTCGCACGCGGCGCGGAAACGGTCGTAGATCTTCTGGTTGTCCTTCTTGGTGGCATAGCCGATGCGGCGCCAGGCGGCCTGGATCTCCTCGATCTCCTTGGACGCGGCGTTCCAGTCGGCCGTGTTCTTGATCTCACGGGCGGCCACCGCCTCGGTGCGCTCGCAGAGCTCGGTCTTCTTGACGAGATTCTCGGCCTGCTGCTCCTTCAGGCCCTCGAAATGGGCCTGGTAGCGCTTGTTGACGACCGCCGTGGCGGCCTTGAAGCGGTTCCAGATGTCGTCCCGGAACTCCTTGGCCACCGGGCCGTATTCCTTCCACTGCTCGTGCAGCTTCTGCAGCTCGTGGAAGGCGCTCACCACATTCTCGTTGTCGGCGAGCTTCTCGGCGGCCTCGCAGAAGGCCTGCTTGGCCTCGAGGTTCTTGCGGAAGTCCAGGTCGCGCAGGTCGCGGTTGATCTTGACCATGTCGTAGAACTTCTCCACATAGAACTGGTAGGTATCGTTGACGTCCCGGAAAGCCGTGGCGGGCACGGGGCCGGCCTCTCTCCAGCGGTTCTGGAGCTCACGGAAAGCCGGGAACTGGGCGCTAACATCCTCCTGGCCTTCGACGAGGGCCTTGAGCTCCTCGATGATGGCCTGTTTCTTCGCCAGGTTCTCTTCGCGGCGGGCGTCCTGCTCCTTGTTGTACTCGGCGCGTTCCTTCTTGTAGTCGGCATACATGGCCTTGAAGTTCTGCTCCACCGCTTCGAAAGGATTGTCTTGGCTGGACTCCGCCTCCTCGGAAACGCCGCTCTCGCCCTTGAGGCGGCCCAGCAGCTTATAGAAAGCTGATTTGATGGCCTCGGCCTCCTTGGAACGGGACATCCGCTCGGCGCTTGCCTTGAGTTTCTCGAACAGTTCGGAGAGTTCTGCGAGGGACTTGTCGGCGAGATTCGCCTCCTGCTCGGGGGCGGGGGTTTCTTCGGCCTGGGCCGGTTCTGCGACAGGAGCCTCAACGGCAGGAACGGTGTCCACCACCTGGCTTTCTACATCTGAAAAGTCCTTCCGGATCTCTTCAGGATTGATGTTTTCGCTCATATACTCAGAGTTTTAAAATAGTTATAGCTGACAAATATACTAAAATATAAATTAAAAGCGTAATTTTGCGGCATAAAACGAATCACTATGCGTATCGATATCCTCACCGTCGTGCCTGAACTGCTCGAGAGCCCCCTCTCCTACTCCATTGTCGGGCGCGCCATCAAGAAAGGCCTGGTGGACATCCAGGTCCACAACCTCCGCAAATACGGCATCGGCCCGCGCAAGAACGTCGACGACTACAGCTACGGCGGCGACGCCGGCATGGTGATGCGCATCGAACCGGTCTACAACATGATCCAGGAGCTGAGCGCCGAGCGGCACTACGACGAGGTCATCTACCTCTCCCCCGACGGCGAGCGCCTCACCCAGAGCATCTCCAACGAGCTTTCGCTCAAAGAGAACATCATCCTGCTCTGCGGCCACTACAAGGGCATCGACCACCGCATCCGCGAGCACCTCGTGACCCGGGAGATCTCCGTGGGCGACTACGTCGTCAGCGGCGGCGAGATCCCGGCGGCCCTGCTCGCCGACTCCATCGTCCGCCTGATCCCCGGCGCGCTGACCGACGAGACTTCCGCGCTGTCGGACAGTTTCCAGGACGGACTCCTCTCCGCCCCGGTCTACACAAGGCCGGCAGAATTCAACGGATGGAAGGTTCCCGACGTTCTGCTGAGCGGAAACCCGAAACTCATTGAGTCATGGCAAGATGCGCAGGCTTTGGAGCGGACGGAGCGCCTTCGTCCGGAGCTAATTAATAAAAAAATTTAATTTCGATAGAAAATTTTTTCAAAGAATTTTCAAAAAAGTTTGCAGAATTAAAAAATGTGCGTAACTTTGCAATCGGAAATGAAACAACTCTACTC